>CAZSTU010000277.1:0-3779 GCA_964609745.1 uncultured Halanaerobiaceae bacterium | reverse complement strand
CTGTTGAGCAGGGTCTAAAAGCCTGGGATGATCTGAATTTCAGTATTAATCCCGGTAAATATGAAAACCTGGTTGAAAAAGATCTAAAAAAAGAAAAAAAATATGGAGACCCTGTTGTAGAGGTGGAAAACCTCGGTCATGTCTATGAAGGAGGAGTTGAAGCACTAAAGGATGCCAGTTTTGAGATAAAAAAGGGTGAATTTGTAGCTGTAGTAGGACAGAATGGTAGTGGTAAAACAACACTTGTCAAACATTTGAATGGACTATTGAAGCCAACCTCAGGTAAGGTGATAATAGATGGTGAAGATACTAAAAACCAGACACTGCGGCAGTTAAGCCGGAAGGTTGGCTATGTATTTCAAAATCCTGATCATCAGATATTTGAAGAAACAGTATTTGATGAAGTTGCCTTTGGTCCTGAGCTGCAGGGTCAGTCTGAAGAGGAGATAAAAAAGAATGTAAATGAAGCACTGGAATCAGTAGCTCTCAAGGAATTTAGCGATGAGGACCCCTTTTCTCTGAGTAAAGGAGAAAGACAGCGGGTGGCTGTAGCATCAATTCTGGCCACTCAGCCGGAAGTCATTATCCTGGATGAACCCACTACCGGTCTTGATTATCATCAAATTGAATCAATGATGAAATTAATCACTAATTTAAACAAAGCCGGTCATACCATAATAATGGTAACACATACCATGTGGGTTGTGGCCAAATACGCCCACAGGGCAATAGTACTTAAGGATGGGGAAATTATTTTAAATGACAGAATTCGTAAAGTTTTTGAAAAAGAGGATGTCTTAAATAATGCATTTTTAAAGCCACCACAAATAGTACAGTTTAGTAATAAACTTGATAATACTGTTTTGACTGTTGATGAATTAAAGCAGATAGCAGAAAGGGGGGACTAATATATGAATGTTTCTATATTTCTTGATAAGGACACGGTTATTCATAGATTAGATCCCCGGACAAAAATATTTATATTACTCAGTATGTTTGTACTGGCACTGTTATCCGAACATCCTCTCTGGGGTCTGTGTATCTGGGGGATTGTGGTATTGTATGGATTTATTGCTAAAAGTTTAAAAAATTTAAAACAGATCTGGTTTGTGCTTGTGGCTATCTTTATTATGTCACTTGTAATGTGGTCTCTTCTGGCCCAGGGTACTGAAAAACTTTTCTGGATAGTGGAAAAGGCCAGTATACTTAAAGGCCTTGGGGCCGGTATACAGATTAATGCCATGATCTTTGCCGGAATGATCTTTCTTTCAACCACAAGAATTGAGGATATTTCTGTTGGTCTGGTAAAACTGGGTATTCCCTATAAAATTAGCTTTGCCTTTACCAGTGCTGTGCGTCTGGTACCAACCTTTGTTGGTTCAGGTGCTACCATCAGTCAGGCCCAGAAATCCAGAGGTCTTGATCTGGATGAGGGCAGTATAATTGAGAGAATGAAAAAATATATTCCTCTCCTTGTCCCCATATTTCTTTCAGCTCTGAGGGATACCGATCAGCTGTCAATGGCCCTGGAATCAAAGGGCTTTGGCAATAGTTCAGAGAGAACTTCAATACAAAATATTCAATTTAGCAAAAAGGATTATCTGGTTCTCCTTATATTTATTATCTTGATCATTGCCGGTATTTATTTAAGAGTCAAAGGTTTTGGGACCATAAGTGGTTTACAATAATATTTAATTGGGAGTGAATAAAATGAAAGAATTATTTTCAATGTGGAAAAACACAAAAATGGTTATGCTTACTGCTCTGACAGGGGCAATATTTGCTGCTCTCTTGATTCCATTTAAGGGGATTCCCCTTATTCCTGGTTTTACGGAGATAAGACCGGCCCAGATCATTGCTGGAACATTTCCTCTCTTTTTTGGTCCTGCAGGAGCCTGGGGACTGGCCATTGGTAATTTGATTGGTGACTTTTTTGGTACCCTGGGGCTTGGCAGTATTTTTGGATTTTTTGGTAATTTACTTAATGGTTTTGTTATCTATAAGGTATGGGATTCTTTTGCAGATAAACCGGTAGTGGAATCAAAAAAGGACTTCTTTAAATATGCCTTTGCTATAATCTGTGGTGGTTTTACCAGTGGTCTGATTATAGCCTGGGGACTTGACATGCTGGGATTATTACCCTTTGCCGCCCTGGGTACAACCATTCCCCTTAATAATACTATTCTTCCCATTATAATTGGTCCACCCCTTTTGAAACTATTATATCCCAGAATTGAAAGATGGGGATTAATGTGGAAAGAAATCCTGAGAGAAGAAGACTATAGAGAACCAAGAATGCCCAAGCTCGGTAGAACTCTGACAGCAATCGGTAGTGTTGATGGAATAATTGTTAGTATATTAATTTCCTCAGGAGTTTATGTTGCATTTCTTGCTTCTTTTGGAAGTGGTACAACCGGAATGTGTGTATCCCTCGGTCTTCTTCCCTTTATACTTGCTATGTTATTTGGCTCCTTGTATTTACTATAATTTGAGATAATAGAGGGGGGCTTTCCCCCTCTTTATTTTATACCGGTATTAAATGTTTTTAAAAAGATTTTTAACAAAGAATAAATAAACTATCTCTGGCTAATAAATATTATTCATTCTATAAAAAGCTGAATATCAGAAAAAGAGGTGTAAATAAATGGAACTAAATAAAGTAAAAAATGCCTGTGATTGGCTGGAAGCAAAGGGAGTAAAAAAACCCGAAACAGGTCTTATTCTTGGTTCCGGTCTGGGTGATTTAATTGAAGATATAAAAAAAGAGGATGAATTTGTCTATGATGATATTCCGGATTTTCCCGTTTCCACTGTCAGTGATCATGCCGGTAAACTTGTTTTTGGTAAATATGCCGATCAAAACCTGGTAATTATGAATGGCAGATGCCATTATTATGAAGGTTATAGTCTAAAAGAGGTTGTGAGACCGGTCAGGATAATGAAATACCTGGGGATAAAGAATTTGATAATTACCAATGCTGCCGGAAGTATCAATAAGAATTACAGTCCTGGAGATATAATGCTGATTACGGATCATCTTAATTATTCAGGGGATAATCCCCTGCGGGGCGAAAATATTGCAGAATTTGGACCGCGTTTTCCCGATATGACCACAGCCTATACACCACAACTTCAGGATCTGGCCAGAAATACTGTTGAAAATATGGATATGAAATTAAAAGAGGGGGTATATGGCTGGTATAAGGGCCCTTCTTTTGAAACTCCCACAGAAATCAAAGCTTTAAGAAAACTGGGGGCTGATGCAGTTGGTATGTCCACAGTACCTGAGGTTATTGCTGCCAGTCATATGAAACTTAATGTACTTGGACTTTCCTGTTTGACAAACATGGCTGCAGGAATACTTGACCAACCTTTAAGTTCAGAAGAAGTTCTGGAAACAGCTCAAAAAGTTAAGCCTGTATTTAAAAAACTTTTAAAAAATATATTAAAGGAAATTTAGGGAGGTAAAAATATTGCAACTTTCAGATGTTGAATCCCTTCAGCAGTTAAATGATTATATGGAGACACTTGATGTGATAAAACCGGTCTATTTTGAGGATGATAAAATATTATTGCTGGACCAGACTTTACTTCCCTTTACGGAAAAATATATTGAATTAAATAGTGTGAAAGAGGCTGCTGGAGCCATAATTGAGATGAAGACAAGGGGAGCCGGAGCAATTGCAGCCACAGCCCTCTATGGACTGTTGCTTAACAGCAAAAAATATAATTCTCATTTACAACTTAAAAAAGCAGGTGAGATATTAAAGAATACGCGG
>CAZSTU010000276.1:0-3833 GCA_964609745.1 uncultured Halanaerobiaceae bacterium | reverse complement strand
GAGTTCTGGCATAACCCTTATTTTCCTCAAATATCTTTTTAATCTGATTATATTTATCTTTATTCATCTCACATCACCTCTTTGTTAAAAACGTCCGCACTTATATTTTATTGTATACGATTTTAACACTTTTGATAATAGCTTATCATACTTTATTTAAACAATAAAATAATTTTGCTAATTTTTCCAATTAATTTTGTAAGAGGTTTTATATAAAATACTTACTTCTCAGCTTTATAAGTAATAATTTCTACCTCTTCTACTGTAACCAATCCTTCATTTACCATTTTTTCAACAACTGGAATTATTTTATCTATTTTTTCTGCCTTATCTACAATTTCAATAATTATCGGCAGGTCTTCAGAAAGTTGCCAGATATGAGAACTTTTAATTCTACTGTTAAGACCAAATCCTTCAACACCAGTTATTGCAGTAGCACCTGCAAGCCCTTCTTCTTTAAATTTTTTAATTAATTCCTGAAAAAGTGGTTCACCTTCCCACTTATCGCTTTCCCCAATATATATTTTTAGTATTTTTTCTTTACCGACCATTATTGTTCTCCTTCTTTTTTTGTGTATATGTATCATCTTTACTTAGCCATCTCTTTCCAGCAAACTTAATACCAGCTGCACCCAAAGGAGCAGTAATTACAATCGCCAGTACAGCCATAGCCAAAATTAACTCACCAGATTTCACTCCTGCAGCAAGGGGGACAGCCCCTATCGCTGCCTGAACTGTTGCTTTTGGTGTATAAGCGATTACACTAAATAACCTTTCTTCCCAGTTCAAGTCAGTACCTATAACAGAAATCAAAACCCCTATACCCCTTGCCAGTAGTCCAGTAAATATAATTAAAAGACCGGCCAGACCAGTTTCAATGGCTAAATAAATATTCACCTCAGCCCCAACAAGTACAAAGAGCATTATTTCAGCAAAAACCCAAATTTTATTAAATTTAGACGCAAGTCTGGTTCCTACCAGTTTATATCTTTCCTGAAGAACAAACCCAATTGTCATCACGCCCAGTAAAGCTGCCATTGGTATAATATCCCTCATGAAATCTTCTATTCCAGTAAGTAAAATAGCTATACTTAAAATAATTAAGGCTTTTTTTGTATCTCTCATATGATGTTTTTTAAAGAGATAAACAAGCAAAAATCCGCTAATAGCACCCAAGACTATCCCTGTAATTATTGAAATAGGTACATTAAATAATTGCATGGACAACTTATCCTCCACCATTTCAAGTGGGGAATCATAAATATCAGCAATTCCACCTTCTTTAAACTCTCCACCGTAGCCACAGTTAAAACAGGCATAACTGTTATTTTATCCACTAATTTAATACGGGCATCAAAATAAAACTCCTTTATATCTACCAGCACACCTTAAGAATTACCATCCCCGCTGACTCCAACTGCTGCTACCGGTTTTCCCTCCAGGCGAAAATTTTCTCTATGCCACATATAAAACACAACCGTTCCCAAAAGGCCCTGCCTTTAGAAGGTACCCTATACATTAAAAAAGCTAAAAGAGTAATAATAATATTATCTTAATTGAGGAGGAAATATAAATGAGAAAAGATCTACTAGTAATTTTAATTACTGTAACCCCAGTTCTTTTGCTTGTTGGATGCAGTCAACACCTAGAAATGGAGGCAAAACAATCTTCTATCTTTGAAAGAGCAGAAGTCATCAAATGCGAAATCACAGGACATGCTCGATAATGAATATTTCAGCCATTACTCACCAACCTATGGCTCTCCCTTTGCTATGCTGGATAAATTTCAGATAAAATATCTGCAAATCTGGCAGCCAATTCTAATATCAAAAGAGCCCATGATTCACTTATGAGTTCCCGGGGCCATAGACAAAACATACTTAATCCCGAATTCACTCACATTGGTGTAGGTATTAAACCTGCTGAACAGTATGGTTTCATATTTACCCAGCTATTTATTCAAAAACCTTAAAAATAACATAAAATTTCAACAAAAACCAGGTAGTACCGGGTACGTTACACTATCATTATTATAAATTAACGGGCCAGCAGCGGAATCTCCTCTCTTTTTATTGCCTAAGAACCTTCCCAACCCGGCATACATGATAAAAGAAAATCTCCCGGACAATTACAGCAAATTATTCTTATTTAACATAATATTATAAATTCTTTCATAAATACTTATTCTATCTGTAAAATAAAAAAACCGTACCGAGTAAATATCAGTCCGGTACGGAAGTTTTAAAATATCTTTTTAATTTACGCCTTCTTTTTTAAGATAATCCCTTCTTCCCAGCCATCTTCTGGCCAAAGAACGAAGTCCTATATTTCTTTTAATCAAAATTAAAGTTTTTTCACATTCGGTTGCAACTTTCTCAGATATTTTACCAAATAACAGCTGCTGAAAATACCCTTCTTCTGTAGATCCCATAATTATTAATTGATAATTTTTTTGACTTTCCTCCAATATACATTGAACAATATCATCACTTTGTTTGATGTCAATATTTAGTCTATCTTCATCAAAAATATCGATAATTTTTGAAAGTCTATTTTCAATTTCTTCTCTATCTTCTTCTCTGTTATTCACATTAAAAAGTGTAACTTCAGCATCAAAAGTTTCAGTAAATATATTGGCCATTTCAGCAGATAACGGGCTGTGATACCCCCCATTTGTAGGCATGAGAATATTATTAATACTTTTAGGCATTATTTTTTCGGTCACCCCTGGTTTAACAACCATACAGTCACAGGGTGCGGACTCAATTATGTCGTCGAGATTACTACCCATTTCATAATATCGTTTTTTTATTTTACCTTTCCAGCCCAGAACAAGCAAATTTGTTTCTCTTTCCCGGGCTGAATTCGTTATTGCCTTTGCCACATTACGACCTGCCATTAATATACTGTTTACAGGCACATTCTTTGAGATTCAATTTTGAGAATTTATTAATAGTTTTCTTTTTTCTTTTGAAACTTTTTCTGCCTCTTCCAAAGGAGTCTGTTCGGGAAGTACTAAACCACTGCTTAATAAAACTTCACCCTCTTTGTGTGCTGCAATCTTTTCTGCATATCGAATCAATGTTGAAGCATTTTTTTCATTGGCAACCGGAATCATAACCTGATAGTCTGTTGTTTTCAAAGATTTCCTTTCCTCCAGCACAGGACTGATGACTTCTTTTCTTTTCCTTTCCTTGATTTTACTGCGAGAATAAGTAAAATAGATTACTAAACCAAGGGCAAGCCAAACAAGTGTGGTATACCAAGCAAGTTGACTTACAGAAAATAGTTTATAAGAAAGTAATATTTGAGCTGTTATTGCTATTAAAGGCACATAAGGAAAAAATGGTAGTACGTAGGAATAATTTAGTTCATCACCTTTATCTTTTCTGATCTTGATTACCGAAACATTTACCAGTAAAAATAACAATAAAAACATTATATCCGTACTTGAGGCAACGTCTTTTATCGGAAATAATACTGCTACCGGAATTAAAATAAAAGCTGTTAAAAATAAGGCAACATGGGGAACTCTTCTTTTTTCAGAAACTTTACTTAAAAATGAAGGCAGTTCCTTCTGCCTCCCCAGTGCAAAAGCCACCCTGGTTGCTGAATAGGTGGTGGCATTTAAAGCGGAGGTAGAAGCAAAAATAGCTGCTAGAGTTATAAATAATCCACCGAGTGGAAATAAATTACTAATACTTTCAGCAACTCCCACTTCCCCCAATTCGGTAAACCAGGCTGTAATCCCCATGCCCTGGGCAGGAGCCCCAACAACTACTGCAAAAGCCATTAGTAAATAAGTAGTTACCACAATCAAAAGTGAATAAAAT
>CAZSTU010000275.1:2665-3857 GCA_964609745.1 uncultured Halanaerobiaceae bacterium | reverse complement strand
ATGCCTTTTATTATGCCCTGGAAATACTAGAACATCATCCAGAAAAATTAAGTCAAATATTACTAAAAACTGGTTCCAGATTTATATCTGATTCTCTGGGTCATAGTCTGAGTTGCTTTTATCCCGTAGTTAAAGATTTTATTTACCAGGATACTAATAATACCGCTACAGCTTTACTTAGTTTTATTATGTATCTTTGTCGATATAATCTTGATGAAAGTAAAAGAACTAACATAAAAAATAGATCATTTGACGATCACTCCGGAGATTGTTTTCAAATAGATTATAATGATTTAGCCTATAGATGCGCCTCCGGTGGAGGTATAGTTAACCTTCATCATATGATAACCATGGCTATCTATATTCTCTGGGAAGATGATGAATTTAATGTAAATCCCTCCTGTAAGGAGTTATTAGAATGGGTTGGTGATAAAAAGGTTAGGGAAGACCAAAAAAGTATGATTGCCAGTATAAATATTAGTAAGGGAACTCCTTCAAGTTACCAGGAGTTTACTGATTTCTTTAAGCTGGAAGAATTAGATCAGTCACTTAATAATTATTTTGCTCTACTAAAACAGGATCCAGCAAACGCCATTGACTGGCTGTTTAGGCTATATACAGAATATTATCAAATTGGTTGGGATCCTCATTATTTTACAGGTTTATATGCTGCCTTTACTTTGTATTTTTCCGAAACCAGTATAGATAAGATAGCTGGACGAATGGCTATTCATCAAGCAATAAAATACTTTGTTGAAGACATTTAATATTTGAAGCTTGTTGGATATTACCTAACACTTTCAAAACGGGAATAATGGGATTGACAAAAACACTGGCCCGGTTTATTATTTTTCTAATTTCGGATTATAATACCTATAAATTATCAAGTCTAATTGACATCTTAGTTGATATATCTACTATATAGTATAATTTTAATCAAAAGATTAAAATTATACTTGACAGTCACTACCAAGTCTAATATACTAAAATTATAAACAACATAAAAATGATAGGAATTATAGATATTAACAGATTTACTGAATGAAAAAGGTTATCAACCCGAAGAAATAAATACTTCTGCTGAAGTTGAAATCAAGGAAAAAGAAAAATGGAGGGAAAATACTATGGTAAAAAAATATGAGGCTGAAATTGCTGAAGCTTTTGACCGGGAATTTGTTAAAGGGAATGTACC
>CAZSTU010000275.1:0-2565 GCA_964609745.1 uncultured Halanaerobiaceae bacterium | reverse complement strand
ATGAGGCTGAAATTGCTGAAGCTTTTGACCGGGAATTTGTTAAAGGGAATGTACCTGAAATTAATTCTTTACGGTGTATGGCCTGTGGTAATTGCGTTAGTTTGTGCAAAAAGTTAGGTCCTAATGTTCTGGAAATAGTTGATGGAACAGCAAAAGTTGTTAGACCAGATGATTGTATTGGTGATGGGGCCTGTTTAACTACCTGTCCCACGACAGCTCTCTTTATTATGAGTAAACATAATCCTGAATCTCCACCAGCAGCTCCCTAGATGCCGGCATGTCTCCTGTGCCTAGAATGACTTATATAGGGTACAGGGGACAAATTTTTATACCAAGTTTTTATGACAATGAAAGCAACTGCAATTTATCCGGTAGCCATAAAGTCTGGTATCCGGACGAAGTGATTATATCAAGGAGGCCAATAAAATGATAAAAAATGAGAAAACAGCTGAAAATTTACGATCTGCATTTGGGGGAGAAAGTCAAGCATATCAGCGATATACTGTCTGGGGAAGAAAAGCTAAAGAAAATGATTTTCCCGGGGTAGCATTATTGTTTGAAGCGATATCTTTTGCCGAAACAGTGCATGCAGGTAATCATTTCAATGCTCTGAATAATATAGGCGGAGATTTTCTGGTAGCATCAAAGGCCGGTTTTGGCATCGGATCTACCGCGGAAAACTTAGCAGGGGCTATTAACGGTGAGGAATATGAGATTGAACAGATGTATCCCAGTTATTATCTTGTAGCTAAAGATCAGGAGGAAAATGATGCTATTCTTTCCTTTCATTATGCCCTGGAGGCAGAAAAAATTCATGCTAAATTATATAAAGAAGCTAAGCAGGCTGTAGAAGATTGCTGTGATTATGAACTGGATTTTGTCAGTATATGTGAGGTATGCGGGTATACTGTTAAGGATGACACTCCAGAAAAATGTCCTATCTGTGGGGCCTCTAAAGAAGAGTTTAAAATATTTGAAAAATAATTAGTTATAAATTACAAATAAGGATTACAAGGACCGGGCTCAATTTTATAATACCATATTTAAAATAGGAAAAATTATATTTGACAATCATTATTGAATCTATTATACTTAAAATTGAAAACAACATAAAATGATAGGAATTATAGGTTAACTGGATAACAACTTGACCATATTTAATGGAGGAAGACAAAATAATTATAAATACTTATTAAAATTTTTCAAAGGAGGTCTAAAAAATGAGTGATTATCATGAGCCTGAAAGATTGTTAGATGAAAAAACGAAGGATATAACCAGAATATTACAGAGTTTAAAAGAAGAAATTGAAGCTGTAAATTGGTATAATCAGAGGGCAGCAGCAACTGATGATGAAGAAGTAGAAGCTATAGTCTTACATAATAGAGATGAAGAAATTGAACATGCCGCTATGGCTATAGAATGGCTCCGCAGAGAAATTCCTGCTTTTAACGAAGAATTAGAAACATATTTATTTACTAAATTACCTATAACAGAAGTAGAAGAGGCAGCTAAAGGTGAGGGAGGTTCAGAAGAATCTTCTTCAGGGGATCTCGGTTTGGGTGATATGAAGTAAATTTTAATAGTTTAGATTAATAAAGCGAATATTGAGATAGAAAACTAACAACTAGGGAGGTTAATATTTATGGATTTTTTCAAGAGAGATTTGGCACCAATAACAGATAAAGCCTGGCAGGAAATCGATGATAGGGCAAAAGATGTATTGGAAACACAATTAGCAGCTCGGAGAGCTGTTAATGTAGTGGGACCAGAAGGATTAGAATTTACCGCATTGAGTGAAGGTCGTTTAGAAAATATTGAAGAAGATGAAACAGGAGTAAAAAATGGTGTATATAAAGTTAAGCCTCTTACTGAATCCAGAATTTCTTTCGAATTAAACAGATGGGAACTGGACAATATAGAGAGAGGTGCAGCTGATATAGATTTGGAACCCCTGGAAGATGCTGTTAAGAGTATTGCTTTATTTGAAGATAATGCCATTCTTAATGGCCTGGAAAGTGCGGATATAACAGGGATAAAAAGTGAAGCTGCTCATGTTTTTGAGCTGGGGGAAGACAGTTCTTCTATTCTAGAAAATATATCAAATGGGACATTATTACTGAAGGATGCTATGACAGAAAAACCCTATATATTTATAGTAGGAGAAACAACCTGGACCCATATTAATACTCAGGGGAAGGGTTATCCTCTTACCAGAAGGATTAAAGAATTGACTGGTTCAGAAATATTAACAAGTAAAGCTGTCTCAGGTGCTGTCCTGGTACCACAGAATCATGAAGATCTTGAATTCACCATTGGTCAGGATCTTGCAATAGGATATGAAAAACATGACAGCAAAAGAGTTACTCTGTTTATTACAGAATCATTTACTTTTAGAGTTCTTGATCCTGAAATTATTGTTAGATATACACTATAAATTACAAAATAAGGATTAGCAGTACAGGGATAGTAAAAGGCTTGCCGGAGAAGATAGGATTAAAGTTCTTCTCCGGTATGTTCTTTCATTGAGGGATGAAAAAGAATATGGAATCAAGGTATGAAAATTT
>CAZSTU010000274.1:2757-3863 GCA_964609745.1 uncultured Halanaerobiaceae bacterium | reverse complement strand
ATTTTTCCGGCAGTGATAAGTTATATCTATCTCCAGAGCAAAAACTAACAGGGGATAAGCTAGGAAGATTTAAGGACTGTGAAAAAATATTAATTGCGGTGATTACTGCCGGCAACTGTATGGAAGAGTTAATTGCAGAAAGACGGGAAAGAGACCCCCTGGCTGGATATGTAATGGATACAATAGGTGGATATATGGTGGAAATTATGTCTGAGGAATTTTGGAAAGCTATGAAAAATAAATTTCAGGACAGTAATTACAATACTACTTCCTTTTTGTCACCGGGTAATACAGGTTTTTCATTAAGCGAACAGAGGACAATATTTGACTATCTCAACCCTGAGAAAATAGGGGTTACCCTTAGTGACTCCTTTTTGATGACACCTATAAAATCACTTTCTCTTTTAATGGGGATAGGCAAGAATATTGACCAGGCTGAAAGGGCCCATAATTGTCAGGAATGTGATCTTAAGGATTGCTTCTTAAATAATATTGTACAGGGGATGAAGGTTTGAAAATATATCAAAGTCCTCCAATAACGTAATCATCCATTAACATATAATGAACAACTAACATATTATATAAAAAACCAGGAAAGGAATGATTATAGTGGATGATAATAACAGGTTTCAACTGCGTCCCCCGAAGTTAAGAGATTTTGGGCCATCACCCTTTGTGATAAATATTGAAAGGGCCACCAAACAAAATGATAATTTCCGTTTTGCTTTATGGACAGGAGAATATTTACAGCTTACCCTGATGAGCATCGAGCCCTGTGATGATATCGGATTGGAATTACATGAGGACCTGGATCAATTCATCCGTATTGAAGAAGGGCGGGGAATTGTGAGAATGGGAGATAGAATAGATCAGTTAGACTTTGAAGCAAGGGTTTATGATGATGATGTAATATTAATTCCTGCCGGTAAATGGCATAACCTGATCAATACGGGCCGCAGTCCCCTTAAATTATACTCTATTTATGCACCACCCGAACACCCCCGGGGTACAGTCCATGAAACCAAAGAAGATGCCGAGGAACATCACCGCAATAATGAATGAAGTTAATATTATATGAGATGTCTGTAAGATTAAGTTAATTTAAA
>CAZSTU010000274.1:0-2657 GCA_964609745.1 uncultured Halanaerobiaceae bacterium | reverse complement strand
TATTTAAGATTATATATAAAAACAAAATTTTGTAGAAATTTGCAGGTATTTTTTAAAATATCAAGAATATATAGTTTTAACAGCTAGAATATTTAATATATGGGATGTATAATTATTTGAAGTTTAAGGTCAAAATTAACAAAGGAGGTAGAAGAAATGAGTGAACCATTATATATCCATAATTTTAAATCACCTGAGGTTGAGGAGTATTTAAAAGAAGATGATCGGATAATAATACCTGTTGGTAGTGTGGAACAACATGGGCCCCATGCCCCCCTGGGCACTGATTCTTTTGTGGCACAAAGGATCAGTGAAGATGTCTCAGCAGAGGAAGGTGTCATGTTATGTTCTCCGGTGTGGTTTGGCTGGTCTCCCCACCATCTGGGTTTACCGGGCACAATAAGTGTTGATGCGGAAGTTATGATCGATCTTTTTTTTGAAATAGTTAAATCTCTTAATGAGCATGGTTTTAAAAAATTTATCTTTTTAAATGGTCACAGGGTGGTTAATATTTCCTGGCTGCAGATTGTTGCGGAAAAATGTAAAAGAAAGCTGGGTGTTGCAATAAAAATATTTGATCCAGCTTATATGGGTAAGGAAATCGTTCGGGAACTGGATATAGGAAGTATTGGACATGCCGAACAGCTGGAAACATCCCAAATGCTTTATCTTATGCCCGAGAAAGTGGACATGGATAAAGCTATTGATTATGAACCAGAAGAAAAACTTCATTATCATATTGATCCTTCTGATATGAGAGATACATTAAATTATGTTCCCGGTACTAAAGAAGATATAGCGGGACTTAAAGATGTATCTGGAGGGGCAAATGGACTCCCCACTAAATCAAGCAAAGAAATTGGGAAAAAGATTCATGAGCATCTCTGTCAGAGGTTGAAGGAAGTTTTAAGAGATTTTTAATTTATTATCATCATAGAAAATAATTCAAAAAAGGAGGGATGAAGATGACAAAAGGAGAAAAGTTATTCTGGACAGTTATAATAGCCATGCTGCTGGCAGTCAATCCACCTATTTTAAATTTAATTAATGAGTACAGCAGTAATAATACATTAACCCTTGGTTTTCCCACATTTTGGCTGTGGCTGGAATTCTGGTATACTCTGGGGGCCGGTGCTTTTTTAATAGCTGCTTTTAAAATTGAAAAGTGGAGAGAAGAAGAAAATATTCAGATAGAAGAAGGTCCATTTATCGGAGAGGAGGAGAAAGATGAGTAAAGAAATTAGTGGTTTACTTGTACTTTTAATCTATGCAGTAATATCAATTGCAATTGGGGTTTTTGCCAGGAAAAAATCCAGGTTTAATGTTAAAGATTATGTAACTACAGATAGCAGTACCGGTATCCTGATTTTGATTTTTACATTTTCAGCTACATACCATAGTGCTTATGCTTTTATGGGGGCACCGGGCTGGGTATATAGTGATGGAGTTGGCTGGTGGATGAATGGCCTCTGGACTGTGCTGCCCGGAATAGCATTGTGGATTTTAGGTAAAAAGATCTGGGTTCTGGGTCAAAAAAGAGGCTATCTCTCTATGGGTGATTATCTGGGTGGAGTGTATGATTCTGATTTTCTTTCTGTGCTGGTTGGTACAGTTGGTATTATTTTTGTCCTGCCATATGTAGCCATGCAGGCACAGGGGTTGAGTTATATTTTATCCCAGATGACAGGAGGTCTAATTTCTTTTGAGGCAGGTATGTTCTTTTTTATAGGGTTGATTGTGGTTTATGTATTTTTAGGAGGAGTTAGAGGTGTAGCCTGGGCTGATACCTTTCAGGGGCTATGGATGATGATTGCCATTCCACTGGGAGGATACATTATAGCTAATAATTTGTTTGGTGGAATTATTCCCTTATATGCTGAAGGGGCACAGGAGTTAACAGAAATGTTTTATTTGCCCGGTCCCAATAATGCTATTACTCCTGATTTCTGGATTTCATACTGGCTGACTATAACTATAGGTATGACTGTGATGCCCACCATATTTTTAAGATATCTGATGGGCGATTCTTTACGGACAATCAAATGGGCCGGGGTAGGGACCTCAATTTATTTAACCTTTATTTTTGTTTTTACACCGGCTGTAGGGATTGGAGGCAAAATGGTTGCACCCGGGCTATCAGTTGCAGATCATATTTTCCCCCACCTATTAATTGAACATACACCATTTATATTTGCGGTTATAACCATGGCCGGAGCGGTGGCAGCTTCTATGAGTACTGCCTCTTCCCAGCTGCATGCAGCGGCCTCTCAGGCTACAGTGGATGTATATGATAAACTGCAAAAAGAAGATAGGGAAAACACAGATAAAGAATCGAAAAAATTATTTAATATTAATAGATATCTTATTCTGGTCTTTGGAGTGCTCAGTCTTATAATTGCTCTCATGAAATTGCAATTTTCAGCATTACTGCAAATTTCCAATGCTGGAGTCGCGACAATGGCACCGGCTATTATTTTACCGCTTTACTGGAAAGGGGCGACAAAAGAAGGGGCTATCAGCAGTATTTTGGGTGGTTTGTTTTTTGTAGTTTTGTTCCAGTTTTTTATTTCAACTCCTGGAAATACAGTTGCAGGTTTTTGGGGGATAATTTCGTCCTTTGTGATATTTTTTGTGGTTAGTTTGTTAACTAAGAGTAA
>CAZSTU010000273.1:2046-3876 GCA_964609745.1 uncultured Halanaerobiaceae bacterium | reverse complement strand
AATTATAACTTTCCTGATAACTGGAAATTAGAGATAGATCTGGATGTTTTTAAAATACACTTTATTTTATTACAGAATGTTTGATAGAAGATAAGGGCAAGAATTATCTGGGTAATATATTAAAAGAAAATGTAAGGTCTTTTTTTAGGGAAGGTTTTGCAGTAGATAGTCAGCTGAAAGTTAATAGTAGTTTACAGGATAAAATTAATGGTTTATAATTTCTGGATTTTAGTGAATAGTTAAAGATTAGAGGAGGATAGCTCTTTTATGGAAACTATTACCAAAAAGATTACTGAGATTCAACCCAGTCAACTATATATTAGTGCCCAAAAAATGAACAAAGTTGAAAAATACCTTGACTCATCAGTGAGAGAAGAACTGGAACCATTACCGGTAAAGAAAATTGGGAATCAATTATTTTTTACTGATGGTCATACCAGGGCCTTGGTTTTATATAAAAAAGGTATTGAAAAAATTAATATATATTGGGATCAAGATAAGCTAAATTGGTTGCAATATTTAGTATGTGTAGATTGGTGTCAGCAGTCAGGTATTAATGATATCAGTGATTTAGAAACGAGGATTTTAGGGCATAAGAAATATAAAAAATTATGGCTGGATAAATGTGTCAGGATGCAAAAAAAGGCTGAAGAAGATAGATTTAATTTTATAAATTTTAAAGAAGTTAATGAACCTGATACTAAAAGTGATATTTGCTATAAAATAATAAATAATTTACCTGACTGGTTTGGTAGAGAAGAGTCCAATCAAGAATATTCCAGAGGGGTGAGGAATGATTATTTTATTGCCGCCCGGATAGGTGATATTCCAATCGGGTTTATTTCAATCAAAGATCATAATCAATTCACTGCTGAAATTTATGTCCTGGGGATTTTAAAAGAATTTCATCAGCTGGGGATAGGGAAGAGATTTATGCAGCTGGTGGAGGGTGAATTGCTTAAAAGTGATAAAAAGTTCTTAACAGTTAAAACATTGAGCGGTTCAAATCCTGATCCTTATTATAATAAAACTAGAAAATTTTATAAAGCCATGGGTTTTTATCCACTGGAAGAGATGCCGGAACTATGGAGTGAAGAAGAGCCCTGTTTATATATGGTTAAACCTATCTGAAGGGAAGTGTTTCCAGTAAAAATCTTTACCAAAAATAAATTAATAGAGGAAGATAATAATGGAATATATTAAGTTTAGTCTATTTTTCATCCTGGCCCATGGGTTATCATATATTATTGCCGGGGTAATAGCTCTGCAGATAAGTAAAGACATCTATAAAAATAAAAACAGACATTGTGATTTCTTACGAGATATGGCAGATGAAAGTGAAAAGCAACATGTTTCAAAATTGTTTTTACCCGCTCAAATAATTAGGGGTTTATTGATGGCAGTGGTATTATTTCCTTTCATCAGGGATATATATGCACTATCTTCTGTCTTACAATTTGTCTTTTTCAGCAGTCTTATGTTTATTTATACTCATTTTGCAGCGGTTTCTCCTTTTATTGATAATATTGAAGGTTTTGTTTATTTTAAAAAGGAATATATTAAGAAAAACTTTTTTCTAAAATTTCAATTAGAAATGATTATTTATAGTATATTGTTTGGAATATTAATGACTTACTTGATGAATTTTATCTAATAAAAATTTATTTTGTGATAGAATTTATTAATCGAAAAACAAAAAAGGACTTTTGTTCCAATTAAAGAAATTATAAAAAAAGATATTTAATTTAAGATATTTATATTAAAGCAAGGAGGCAGAAACATGGACAAAGTACTGGAAGTTAATAATATTACAAAAAGCTATGCTGCTGA
>CAZSTU010000273.1:0-1946 GCA_964609745.1 uncultured Halanaerobiaceae bacterium | reverse complement strand
GAAACATGGACAAAGTACTGGAAGTTAATAATATTACAAAAAGCTATGCTGCTGAAAAGGCCGTAGATGGTGTTTCTTTCGATCTATGCTCCGGTGAAATTCTTGGACTATTAGGCCCCAACGGAGCAGGTAAGACCACTATTATCAGGATGATTTTGAATATTATTGTTCCTGATAATGGAGAAATTAATTTTGATGGATTTTCAATAGATGATAAACATAAAATGGGTTATCTTCCTGAAGAAAGAGGAATATATAAGGATACAAAGGTAATGGAAACTATAGTATATTTTGCTGACTTAAATCAGATGGCGCCATCTGAAAGTAGAGAAAGGGCAGAGTACTGGCTGGAAAAACTTGAACTAGCTGATTATGCCGATCATAAAATTGAAGAACTTTCTAAAGGGATGCAGCAGAAAGTACAGTTTATAATTTCTATTATTCATAATCCTGAACTTTTAATTGTTGATGAATTGTTTTCAGGACTGGACCCGGTAAATCAGGATTTATTTAAGTCTATTCTGGAAGAGTTAGTTGAAGGCGGAATGAGTATTTTACTTTCTTCTCATAGGATGAATATGGTGGAAGAATTGTGTGACCGGATATTTTTAATTAATAAGGGAAAACAGGTTCTTTACGGTAATCTGGATAATATCAAGAACAATTATGAACAAAAAAAGGTTAAAATGAAATATAAGGGTAATGACAATTACCTGAAGGAAAACAGGAAAGTTAGTAATTTTAAAAGAAAAAATAATAAAGTAAGTTTTTATCTCAATGATTCAACCAATTTGAATGATTTCATAAAAGACATTAATGAACAACTTGAGATAAATGAGATATCTGTTACCAGTCCTTCACTGCACGATATCTTTATTAGTTCGGTAAGAGGAGGTAGTAAAAATGAATAACACTTTTAAAGTTGCCAGATGGGAAATAAAAAAGAATATAAAAAATAAAACATTTCTATTTATGACCTTTGTTTTTCCCCTGCTTATATTAGTTATTGCCGGAGGAGCTGGATATATTGGAGGCAGTTCAGGTACAGGTGGACTTAAGGTAGGGGTGATTGATGAAACGGGCTACATTTATGAAAGATTGGAAACCTCATCTCAGAATATGGATATTGAGCTTTCTCAGGTTCAAAGTAGAAGAGATAAGGGGAAAATCTCGGAAATTCTTAGTGATGAAAAATTTGATAGTATTGTTTTTATACCTGATAATATTATAGATAATAATCAGGCCACTATTTATTATAAAGAACTGAGAGGACTGGATGGTAATGTTATTTCCAGTTTTTTAAATAACATTGTGATTGAAAGAAGACTTATTGAAAGTGATTATCCTGCTGATGAAGTACTATATCTCACAAGAAATGTAAATTTAGAAAGAGAATCAATAGAAGCGGAGGATTCAGGTATGGCAGCAATATTTATTCCCCTCGGTCTGGCAATGCTTATGGCCTTTTCTTCAATGTTTTCAGGTAGTGCCCTGATGCAGAGTATAAATAAGGAAAAAAGTGATAAACTTGTGGAAATATTATTTTCTTCTGTGTCTTCCAATGATTTGATGTATGGTAAAGTAATAGGCTATGGATTTTTGGGAATATGTCAGGTGGTCATCTGGGGTATAGCAGGATTTATTTTTGGTAACAGATTTTTAGACTTGCCTTTAAATCAATTTTTTGATCTTAAATATGTATATATGTTTGGATATTTTCTTCTGGGATTTATAATTATATCCGGTCTCAATGCTATAGCAGGAGCCAGCAGCAAAGATCTTCAGTCCAGTGGACAATCCTTAAATGGGTTAATTGTGATAGTGCCCATTGTACCGGTCTGGTTTGCTTCAATATTGCTGCAAAATCCTACAGGTACAGTTTCCCGGGTGTTGAGCTATATTCCTTTTTTTACTCCAACCACTATGTTGCTTAGACTGGGAGTTTC
>CAZSTU010000272.1:0-3878 GCA_964609745.1 uncultured Halanaerobiaceae bacterium | reverse complement strand
GATAAAGTTTATGACTCCTAAACAAATAACATTGTTGGAGACCTAAAAGGTCCTACCTGGGATACTGTTGAAAGATATTATATTAAAGATGATAAAAAAACTTTAAAATTTAAAAATAACAGATATTTATATTTCGACGGTTCTGGTGACCATGCAACACTTGATGTGCCAATAGTTATGAGGGGTGATTACACAAGAAGTCACTGGGCAATCAACCCCGCACACTCAACAGCAAATAAATGGAATATGTTCGCCGGCAAAATGTCTAGTAATGATACTATTGCCTTTTATGATGGCAATAAATATAGGTTTAGACTAGGAGGTTATGCGCAGGAAATAATTTGGACAATTCCAGAATATCAAGACCTAGAGGCTTATTACACAGTTGTTAAAAAGGGTCTTGAGATAGAGCTATTTGTTAATGGGAAAAGCCAAGGCGTAAAAACACTCAATGGTGATTATGATATGACTATTGAAACTTTTGGTAGGTCTTGGTCTACTACATACTGGTATAAAGGTGGACTTTCAGATTTTGAATTTTGGGATAAGGCTTTAACAGAAGAAGAAATTAAAAGTTATATGGTTTCTCCCCCAAAAGGAAATGAAAAAGGATTAAAACACTATTTCCCATTTGATAGCGGAGATAACAGAATAAAAGATGTCGTTACAGGCAGAGAAGGCACTATTTTTAATGCTAAATGGAGGGATAAATACCTCAGAAGTACAGTGGCGACAGTTAATAACAGGGAATCTTTTGAATTAAGTAATTTCACTAAAAAACCACAGGCTTTATCTTATGAGCTTCCAGAAGGTAACAATGCAGGTCATGGACTTTTCTACAACCATGTAAATAATTACCTTATAAGAACAGACAGCACTGGTGATGGGGCAATAAGAAGATTTAACGCCGACACATTAGAGGCAATAGATACAATAAATCCTGACTGGGTTACTGGAACAATAACAGGAATTGTTTACGATGAAGAGCTCGATGTTTACTGGGCTGTTGACCACACCCCCAGAAAAATAATAAAATGTGACCCTACAGATTTTTCAATGATATCAAGTTATGATATGCCGGTACCACCATCAAATGATAGTCCAATAGGTTTGTCTATTGATGACCAGGGCAGGCTTTATTCAAATTACAGGGGCAGACATATAGGTCGATTTAATAAAGAGGATGGAAGTAACCCTGAATTTTTAGATTTGACACCTATAATAGGTGGAGTTTTAGGAGGACAGGGGATAGCCTGGGCTAATGGCATAACAATTGTAGGTTCTTCTGATGCATATGGAGCTAAGTATCCTGGATATATATTTGGTATAGACTGGGAAAATAAAAAGGAACTATGGAGAGAAAATGTTTTAAGAAATGGGGATATTTCAGGTGTAGCTGTAAGAAAATCTGATAACATGATTTTTGTAAACTCAAGAGATAGTGGATATATAAACAAGTATTTAGACCCACAAAAAGAAGAAAAAATTATAAATTTAGATGAAATAGATTTATCTGAGGTTAAAGATATAAAAAATAGTAAAATATCATGGGAAGAAAATTGTGAGAATTTTCTTTCTACAAACAGAAACATTGCTTTTGAGAAACCAGTATACTCAAGTTCTCCAACTTCAAATCTTCATTACTTAACTGATGATAATACTGCAACATCACCATATATAGGTGTAGGAGGAACAGACCAGTATTTAATTGTTGACCTTGAGGATGTATTTTATTTAAACAAAATACATGTTTGGCATTACTGGAGCAATGAAAGAACTTATCATGACACAAAAACACAAATTAGTGAAGACGGTATAAACTGGACTACTATCTTCAATTCAGCAGATAGCGGAGAATATGCTGAAAGTTCATCTGGTAAAGTGCACAACTTTAAACCACAGAAAGCAAGATATATAAGAGATTTTCTTAATGGCAGCACTTCTAATGCAGGGAACCATTGGGTTGAATTAAAAGCTTATGATGCTATAAAATATACTGAAGTAAAACTAGAAACCTCTACTGATGGTGGACAAACATGGGATATTTGTTCTAATGGAGAAAAAATACCAAATTTAAACAATAATACAGATAGTTTAAAAATAAGAGTTAAAATGACTTCTTTTAATAATAAATTTAGTCCAGAATTTAAAAACTTAAAATTAGAAATAGAAGAAGCTAATTACTATCATGTTTCTGAAAATTTCAGCCAATTAAATAAATATTCAATAGAGGATACAGACTCAACCCCTGATGAACTTTTGGAAGGAGAAACAAAAAAATTAGAGATTGGAAGTAAAGAAAAAAATAATATAATTCATGCTGACAATTACTTTTTAAATTTTGATGGAGTCACTGGTTATGTGAACATTCCGGTTGATGAAATACCAAAAACAGGTGAAATAACAATAGAATTTAAAGCAAAGTGTTTAGAGTCAACTTCAAATAATTTTTTTGAGTTTAAGGATAGTGATGGCAACAGAATTATAAATATACACCTTTTATATGGTAACGGGAACACATACTGGGATTGCGGGAATAGCGGTTCTACATATGATAGAATATATAAAGCAAACCCAAGTGGCCTTTTAAATGAAGAACACCACTGGGCTTTTACTAAAAATATAAATACCGGAGAAATGAAAATTTATTTAGACGGTCAACTCTGGCATAGTGACACAGGTATGACTCTTCCTATAACCTCTGGAGAGTGGGCTAAAATAAATTCTGATGAGGAATTTGTAGGAAATTTGTATGATTTTAGAATTTGGAGCATAGAAAGAACTGAACTTGAAATACAAAACAATATGGATATAGAGCTTCAGGGAAATGAAGATAATCTTGTAATTTATTATAAGTTTAACGAAGGGTCTGGTTCAGAGATAATTAACTATGCATCTTCTGGGGTCAATACAACAGCTTATTATATTAAATGGAAAGAAAAAACAGATGAAGAGAAAGAATATCATCTTAGTTTTGATGGAATTGATGATTATGTAGAGCTGTATTCTAATATAAATAATATTATGGGTAATTCTATAAATTTTGGTTATGAAATTTCGTTTATTCCTACTAATGTTTTTTTAAATGCCAATCAGGTTATAATTGCAGATTATGATGATGACACACCACACCAATTTGGTATGCATGCTAGGATAAATGCCACATCTAACGAAATAGAGGTTTTATTTAGAGATAGGGTTTCTGCTGATTTTGATATTACTTTTAATACGTCTTATATTCCTTTTAATGGAGAAAAAGTTAACTTAAAGGTAGTAGTAGATAATGGAAGCGTAGAAATTCTAATAAATGGTGCAAGTGTAGTTGTGGGGTCTATTGAAGCTAATGATTATTTTTCTAATTCAAGACTTTATTTAGCAAGGTCACATAATAGTGCTGAATTTACAAACTATTTTGAAGGTAAAATTTTAAATGCAAAAATATATAAAGATAATATCCTTATTAGTGATTACAAAATAGATGAAGGAAGCGGTACAATATTAATTGATAGTGAAGGAAGTAATAATGGTACTGTTTATGGAGGGACATGGCAGGAAGTTGAAAAGGAAGAAAATCAAAATATTAAAGACGTAGAAATTATAGATAACAGCCTTGTTTTATCTAAAAGAGAGCACCTTAAAATAACTAATAGTACAGGAGGCTTAAATGGTGTAAGTTCAATACCTGTCATTCAGAACGAAAAAACAATATCTTTCTGGATAAGAAGCGACAGGGCTTTAAGTTCAAATGATAGTTTTTATATAGGTTATATGGGTTATAGCTCAACACCTTCTGCGGGTACGCTATTTGGAATGATGTATGGAGTTGGAGATTGTAAAGATTTAGGATTTTGGGGTTATAATGGTGATTATGATTATTC
>CAZSTU010000271.1:0-3878 GCA_964609745.1 uncultured Halanaerobiaceae bacterium | reverse complement strand
ATTTACTTGAAATAATGATGTAATGATGGTATACTATTATTGAAAGATAAGAAAAGGGGTTAAAAAATAAGGGGGTTAATAAAAATGACTAAAAAAGAAGTAGTACAAAAAATGAGAGAAATGTCAGGTAGTTATACAGTTTCCAGTTCAGTTATTAGAAATCTTATTGAAAATGTTGGCGAAAGTTTAGAGGGTAATTACAATATTGAAGATTTTGAAAATGATTTTAAAATTAGTATTGATTGGATGATGGGAGAATTTGATTACTGTGAAATGATTGATGATAATTTTGTTAGAGGAAACATAATATTAGAAAACTGTTATTTCTCAGATGGCGATGAGTACAAAGAATTAGAAAAATTTATTAATCAACTAAAATAGGAGGATTGAAATGATAAGGAAAAATATTCAGGTTACCAAAAAACAGGAAGAACTCTTAAAAAAAGAAGCATTTGAAAATCGGATTAGTGAGGCTAAGGTCGTTAGGAAAGCTCTGGATCTATATTTCAAAAATCAAAAGGAGGAAAACAAAATGAAAAAATCTTATTATGAAACTGATGGATCCGGAAGTTACTTTGAATTTGAATTGAAAGATGGTAGTTCTGGATTAATTGACACCGCAGCTGGAATTCGTGAAGTGCCGAAAGAAATGGAAGGAATGAGCATTGTTGAAATTGTTGAAGAATACGGAGAAGGTGAAATATTAGAAGAACCAATGAATCCAGAAAAGAGGGAGGAAAATAAAATGTTTTTTGATAACTTGTTCGATTATGTTAGAGATTCTGAAATCGGTAATTACAAGTGGTCATGCAGCCAACCAGAAGGGAAAGAAATATTAGTCCAGGAAATTGATGTCCTGGAAGATCCGAACTTATTCTTAGATAGAGATAGGGAAATAGAGAAAAACGGAAATACTTATATTTCTATCAATTGGGGTGAAGATGAAAATTGCTATATTCTTGAATCTGAAATAGGGCAATATGCTGGAAGGTTCTGGACTGTAGCTTTCTGGAAAGATGATATTACTATTCAGAGCTATGGAAATATATATAGAACCAAAGAAGATGCTATAGTAGCTGCCAAAGGTAATTATGAAGTTACCGAAGATGAAATATTAGTTAATGAAATCAATTAACCCGGCAAAAGCCGGGCTTTATTTATGTTTTTTATAATTAATAATTTAAGTTTTGATGATGACCTTATATGTTATATGTTAGGAAAGCACAGTTATCCCTATGCTAAAGAGACAACTGTTTTGATGACCTCATAGAGGTTTATAGAGGTTGAGGTATCGAACAGGCAGGTTATTGACTATTCCCTGCTATCTTTCTGCCGGCTCCAGGCACAGCTTTGTTTCACCGGATAGGATTTTCACCTATTCAAGACATTATCCTGTCAATTAAGACACTGCAAAGTATATCTTCATCTTGTGATATACTGCGGTCGGGGACTACCCACTTCTGGAAAACCTGTTATTTTCTCATCTTAGCTAAATCGGGACGGTTAGCCCGGCAGTTGTTTTATGGCTGGTATCTTTTCAGATACTCCCGGAGTTATTCCTTATAACCTCACGGCAGAGAGCATTTAAAAACTCCCGGCTAGTTAACCAGGAGTGTAAAGCAGAAACACTTGACAGTATATAAGATATGTAATATAATATACTTACAAACTGTTAGTTCTCTGGTAACTAGCAGTCGCCTGCAGGGTATTGTGGCCCGAGCAGGTTTTTTCTTTATGTAGTTTTATTAGTTTCAAAAATGCAAAACAACTTGTTTATTAAGTTAAGTATAACAAAAAAATAATAGCTTGTCAACTAACTATCCTTGCTTACATGGCAGGGATTTTTTTATTTATATAAAAATAATTAAATTAATTTGTAAAAAGTATTGACAGAGGTAAGTTAGTATGTTATTATATATTTGCAAGATAGAAAAATAAATAAAAAAAGGAGGTGATTTAATGGATATTAAAACTTTTCCAATTCAAATGACAAAGAAATTTCATAAAAAATTAAGTAAAGCTGCTAAAAAAGCAGATAAAAATAAAACTAATTTTATTATTAATGCAATAGAAAAAGAAATTAAAAATGTTTTAAAGGAGTGAATATCATTTTTAAATATAAAACAGAAAAAGAATTGCAGAAATATTTGTTTTTGGTAAAATAAAAATACAGAGAATGGCAACTAAAAATACAGAGGTGTTTTGTTGAAAAGAAGGGACACCCTTAAGCATCCTAGAATATCCTCTTGAATAGACCAAATTCAGGAGGGATAAGAAAGGATGTTAAAGATGCCCCAAATAGATTATATCAAATATTTAAGAGAAGTGGAAGGATGTTCAATATCAGAAATTGCAAATAGAGTAAAAATTAACTGGCGTACTGCCCAAAAATATGCTGATGAGGAGGTTGAAATTCAAAACAAGAAAACTCAAACAAGAGAAAAGCCAGTTATGGGGGCTTATTTAAATTTAATTGAAGCCTGGTTAAAAGAAGATCAGAGAATGCCCAGAAAACAGAGGCGTACAGCTAAAGCCATCTATAAACAACTTAAAAAATACACTGATTTTGATGGCTCTGTCAGATCAGTAAGATTATATGTCAGTAAGAAACGTAAAAAAATAATTAATGCTAATAAAAAACAGTATGTTAAGCTTACTCATCAACCAGCAGAGGCCCAGGTAGATTTTGGAGAATTCCAAGCTATAGATCCCAGGACAGAAAAAATAATTAAATATCCATATTTAGTAATGTCTTTTCCTTACAGTAATGTTCAGTTGTGTCGTGTGGTTTCTGCAGAAAATGCTGAATGTTTTCTGGAAGGTCTTAAAGATATGTTTGAAGAAATAGGAGGAGTTCCACGTACCATCTGGTTTGATAATCTTTCTGCTGCTGTAAGTAAAGTTCTAAAAGATGGAAAACGAAAACTTACTGAGGCCTTTAAAGAATTCGAATGGTACTATCGTTTTAAAGCTTGTTTTTGTAATGCTGGCAAAGGACATGAAAAAGGTCATGTTGAAGGTAAAGTTGGTTATGTTAGAAGGAACTGGATGTCTCCCATGCCAGTAATAGAAGATATATTTGAATTTAATAAATACCTAAAAAAGGAGTTGATTGAGGATAGAGATAGAAAGCATAGTTCCAAGGAAAAATTAATATCAGAATTATGGGAAGAAGATTTAAATAATCTTTTGGTATTACCCACTAACCCTAAAGAAATAATTCGTACTGAAACAGTTTTCGTCAATAAATATGGAGAAATTACTGTAGATGATAATCCCTATCATATTGGTAAGGCTCACCCCCGTCAAAAATTACTGTTAAAAATTTACTGGGATCAAATAATTGTATATGACCAATATGGAGAAGAAAAAATCACTCATTGTCCCCGTAAATATGTCCAGAAAACCGATAATATTGACTGGAAAAGTGAGCTAGAAATATTTAAAAATAAACCCAGAGCCATCCAACATGCTACTTACTTAAAAGCTCTTCCAGAAGTCATAAAAAAATATCTCCTGGCAGATAAATTGTCAAGTCGTAGAAAACGAATTAAAATTATAATTGAATTACTCAATGATTATAGTATATCTAATATAAAAGAGGCTGTATCTAAAGCTCTAGAAACCTCAAAAACAGCTTTGGAGGACCTTAAAGCAATATTATACTATCAAAGTACACCAAAGGATAATAAGGAACCTGTAGAAGAAAGTTGGACTCCTGAAGATGTAGTCAACTGGCAACCTGGTCTCACAGATTATAACGAGCTTTGCCAGGAGTTGGTTTCTAATGAGTAAGCTTAAAAAACTATGTAAAGAGCTAAGAATAAGTAATCTAGAGGATATAGTATCAGAAGTTGAATTTAAAGAACCAGACCAGT
>CAZSTU010000270.1:0-3898 GCA_964609745.1 uncultured Halanaerobiaceae bacterium | reverse complement strand
TGATTTGCATCACCGGTACTAGCTGTTTTTTGAGCTACAGCTAACACTCCTCCTCCAACTGCTAACAGGGGGCCTGTGACAAATTTAGTCATTGTTGTCCCAGTGCTGCTTACTTTTGTCCCAACTTCTTTTACTTTAGTTGAAAAGTTATTTATATGTGCATGGCCTTTCTTTACTCCTTGAGCCAATTGTTCCATATTTGCTTTAAATTGTGTTACAACTGCTCCGGCATCATAAGCCATCTACCTCACCCCCTGACTTCCAGGTCCGGATTATAATTTTTTATTTGTTCATCTGAAGCAAGCCCAATTCTGGCCAGATTTTTATTTTCCTTAGAAGGACCCCCGGGTTTTTGGAGTTTTACAAATTTGCCCGGGGCCTCTGTTGAGAGTGCAGTTCTAATCATTTTGTATTGCCTGTTTATTTCCTTTACTTCCCTTTTTTGGATTTGCTGGTATAATTCAATAATTTGTCCCCGGGTATAACGCCACACAACATCATCAGGAGGCATTTTATACGTTGCTGCAATTTTCTCTATAGCTTCGAATTCTGGAATGCTGTCTGTACTTGATTGATCAGTTGTTTTTTCTTCACCGCTAACAAAAAATTTTCAACGATCTTCTCCACATCATTGACTTCAACTATCTTTGTCAACAGTTCTATCTCTTGATGCAGCAGGATATTATTGTCAATCCATTTCTTCCTTTTCTCAAGAGTTACTGCATATAACTCCATTAACGCATCATCACTTACTATATTGAGGATGTATTTCATTGCTTCCGGGTCTTTTTGAATGTCATCTAATTTTTCTAAATCAATAGTAACTGCCAGTTCTGCAAAAACGTCTATTAACTTTTTATACTTAGCCCTGACTAAAGGTCCAATCTCAAATTCTTCAGAACCAATAACAACCTTCCGAATCTCAGGAATTAATACTTCATCAGTTTTATTGCTCAAAAAATACCACTCCCTTTAAGCTATAGTAGTGAAGCTAGTCCTGTAGTTATCTCCCATTGTATTCCCGGCCATATCCCTGATTTCACCAGAAGCAAATGTTAAGTAGGTTGTACTGTTTGATAAATTAGAATCAGGAGTAAATTCTACAATGTAATTGCTTTGATCATAAGCCAGACTTCCATCTACTTCATTGCCAGCATCATCCACAATGTTAAAGTTTCCTGAAGTAATATCTCTTTGCTGGATTGCTTCAGTAAACTCCCATTCAACAGTAGTATCAACTGCCACATCAGTATCTTCATCTGTGGGAGAAATACTATTTACAGCTGGCGGAGTCGTATCTTCGTACGTATCCGACCGTTTACCAAACCTTTGCCCCTCATCTTTGGTTATGTCTTCTATTACCAGCATTGTAACTTCAAGTAGGGTGTTATCTTCTTTAGTATCCTCAATTTCTGAAGCGGAATAAGCAACAACTTTCCATAATTCCCAATTAGCTGTTCCTCCGTCCGGAGCAGGGCCCTCGATGAATAGACTCCTATAATTAACACCGGAATCTCCACCAAAAGTAATCTCATTACTAGTTTCGTCAATACTGGAATCCGGTAAATCCCATGCAAGCGCTAAATTTTCAAGGGTGTTTTCCTTCGCTGCAAAAGTAATTTCTAACCGTTCCCCTATCTTTTCAACTCCAATAACACTTATATACTGGTCTGCATCATCAAACTCCTTAAATTCCCGGGTATGGTTATAAGATACTCCGCCCTGTGTAATCCCTACATCACGAGCATCTTCCTTTGATTCACCATAAGAACCTACATAAATATCAGAAGGACCTACTGTAAAATTACCGGGTTGTCTAACTGCCTTAGTAGTCATTTAACTCACCTCTTTCTCAATAATATTTCAACCATAGATTGTAATTTGTGCTAAACAAATGATTGCCGTTATTATCCCTTCCTACATGTCCAGGCTCACCCTGCGCCTGAGTATAATAAACCCAAATCTGATCATAAATTAGCCAGAAGTTATAGTCATCTTTTAATATCTCATGAACTTGATGTAACATCTTTAAGCCATCAGGATATATTTTACTCCTTGCCGAAACCTGTATTGTGGGGCTAGCAGTCGTGTCCTTTTTGGGAGGGAATCCCCCAGTGTCATAAACAGTTAGACAATCAATGGGGCTATCTGGCCTTTTACCCGCAAAAATATCGGCACCAAAAGTGCCGATTCCTTTAGTCTCAAAATAATCTGCTATAGCCTTTGATAATATCGTACTCATTATAGATTTACACCCTCGTTATCCAGGGCCGTCTCGATCGCCTCAGCTAACCCTTTGGTGTAACTTTCAGACGTCTCTTTTAAGTGCTTTTCTAAATGCTTAGCTTCTCCACCTTTTGGGTGTTCATATTCCAGTTCTTCGTGCTGTTTTGTTGCGTACGGAGTGTTGAATGCAACCTCTCCCATCAGCTCATCTACCATCTGTTGTAATGAGATTTTGCCGGAAGTAAAATCTTTAACAATATTTGCACCAGTCCCCGTCTGTTCAGTATGAGCTACCTGTTCATCATTTAATTTGGCAATCCCAGAACCTCTTAATGTACCCTGGTCTATTGGGGCTCTTCTCATCCCTTCGCCAAGTAAATCAAATACTATGTTGATAACCTCATCCTTGGCGGCTTTATATATAACTTCACCAGCTTTCTCCAGGTTTTTTTGGACCTCTTTAACACTCTTTTCAAGTTCCTTAACATCCAGCTCCATAGCTTTTTTCATTGTAAAAACACTCGCAGATATTTATTTTCAAATAAACCGACAACATAACCAGACTTGATAACCGTCTCTGGTTGTCCATCAAAAACT
The DNA here is from genome assembly GCA_964609745.1 of uncultured Halanaerobiaceae bacterium. Lineage (GTDB taxonomy): Bacteria > Bacillota > Halanaerobiia > Halanaerobiales > DATFIM01 > CAZSTU01. The sequence continues at coordinate 1,075 of CAZSTU010000270.1, read as the reverse complement.
ATTTCACTCCCGGGTGGTAACTTTTCAATCTCAGGAGATAGCCAGACTTCAATTGATGAAACAACTTCATTGCCTTCATTATTCCGTATTAACTGATTTTCCTCGACCATGCGGCAACTTACATCTTCAGCAATTGTCTTGAATTCAGGTCCCCCATATCCATCTGTGCTGGTTTTCTTTTTTACTTCATCAGCAGTAGCATTGAAATAGGACCGGATCACAACATATCACCAACCCTATATTCCAACCGATTATATTTCTTTTTCCCCGATATTTGCTTAACCGCTGGAGCATAGGGAGTACCGTTTAATACATAAGCTTCGCTAATACTTCCAGATATATTGATGCTCTGCACTCCCTGAGCCTGCAGGTTAAGCCTTTTTCTATCTTCTGGCCCTAACTCTAATAAAAACAAGGCCTGTTCAAAGATTGCTCGTTGATAATCTTCCGGAGAAAAAAACTTAGATATACCCAGATCATCAATCTCCCGCTGGGCCTGAGATAAAGCCGCTTTTTTCTTGTTATCATTAGAGTTATCCCACTCATCGGTATAAAGACGTTCCTTGAAGTAGGAATTTGCATCTGCTAAATTAAGCATATACATCACATCTCTTTCAATATACCAAGAGCCTCTTTTTTCCTTACATTCCGGTCCACACCAGGGAGTTTATACCATCCGTATCCCTGATCATACTCTGAGAGTTTATCTTCAATAGTTTCTGGCTCTTCCTCTATCCTCTCAATTATTTCTACCTTTCCCTGTTCGGCTTTTCTTTTGCCCCATTCATCATCGCATTTAAAAACATCACCACCAGAATATATTTTCTTACCTGAGCCAGGTGGGTATCCCACCCGCCAGATTGCTTTAACTTTTAGCATATAACCACCTGCCTTTAAATGAAAACCCCCGGGATAAACCCGGGGGAGGAGGATTAACTTAAATTGTCTACTACTCTAAAACATCCATATACAGGACATACTCAGGATTGTAAACTGCTGGCCACATCTCAGTCTTCATGAAGTGCCAGTATTTTTTCGGATCATCTTCTTCGTAAATGGTCGTGAAGATCCCGGG
>CAZSTU010000269.1:0-3915 GCA_964609745.1 uncultured Halanaerobiaceae bacterium | reverse complement strand
ACGTGTCTGATAACCTGTATTATATTGATCCCTATAGTGGTGATAGGATTAAGTCTTCCAAAGAAACAGTATCTATGGCAACCAAAACTCTGGATGCCCTTAATAATATTGAATTTGTTATGTCTCTGGGGATAGTCCAGGATGTTCCCCAGCCTGTGTATGACCGACATCAGTTTCAGGCAATGGTTTTAAATACAGCCAAACCCATTGTTATTACTGCCAATGATGTTGAAGGTTATGGAGATATTATTGAGATGTGTGAGGTTATAGCAGGCGGGGAAGCAGAGCTAAGGGATAAGCCATTTATGACCCTTTATGCAGAACCCATCTCTCCTCTGCAGCATGCTGAAGATGCTGCTCAGAAACTGGTTCTGGCAGGCAAAAAATCTCTGCCTGTCGTATATACACCGTGTATTATGGCAGGAGGGACAGTTCCGGCCACACTGGCAGGAGCCATGGCTACTGGTTTAGCCGAGAGTTTGAGTGGTCTTGTTCTCAACCAGCAGACAAATGCTGGAAATCCTTTCATTATGGGCGGGGTATTTACCATAATGGATATGAATACCACCATTTTTTCCTATGGTGCTCCGGAATTTCATCTTATGCAGGCTGCTTTAGCAGATGTCTCCAATTATCTTGATATACCTATGTTTGGCACCTGTGGATGTACTGATTCAAAACTGGTTGATGAACAGGCAGCCATTGAAGATGCACTTTCCATATTAATTACCGCCCAGTCAGGAGCCAATCTTAATCATGATGTAGGCTATATAGAACACGGTAATTGTGCTTCACTGGAAAATCTGGTGATTTCTGATGATCTGATAGGTTTTGCCCGCAGAATAGTAGAGGGAATTGAAGTAAATGATGAGACCCTGGGTGTGGATGTAATTGATAGAGTTGGTCCTGGTGGTCATTTCCTCGGTGATCCTCATACAATGGAACACTTCAAAAAGGAAACATGGTATCCTGATCTGTTTGAGAGGGCATTTTTTGATAACTGGAAGGAAGCAGGTGAAAAGACACTATTTGATAGAAGTAACGAAAAAGTACTGGATATACTGGAAAATCACGAGCCAGAACCTTTGCCGGATGATGTCATTAAAGAACTGGACCGTATAGTGGAGGAAGCAGAAAATAAACTATAAATAAGCTATAAAATAGGGGAGGGATAATCATGGGTGATCTGGCGCTGGGCATTGATACAGGCGGTACTTTTACGGATGGAGTTGTAATTGATCTTAAAAGCAGGGATATTTTAACTGCAACAAAACAGGTTACAAAAAGGGATAATCTGGCTCTGTCAATTGATAATTGTTTTGTGGAATTATTAAAGTCTGACAGGGTCTCAGCGGAAGATATTGAACTGGTCTCACTGTCAACAACCCTTGCTACAAATGCAATTGTTGAGGGGCAGGGAGCAGCAGTTGGAGCAGTATTGATTGGTTTTGATCCTCCCTCCGCTCTCCCTACGGCTCACAGTGTAAAGGTGGCAGGTGGATGTACTATTAAGGGAAATATTAAAGAAGAAATAAATAAAGAAGAGATAAAAAAAGCCGTAAATGAAATGGCTTCCAAAGTGGATGCCTTTGCGATCTGCGGTTATTTGAGTGTGAGAAATCCTGTACAGGAGCAAAGAGTTGCTGAAATAGTTGAGAGTGAAACCTCCTATCCCGTGGTTCAGGGACACAGATTGAGTTCGGAACTGGGTTTTCAGGAAAGAGCGGTAACTGCTGTATTTAATGCCCGGCTCCTCCCGTTAATAACTGATTTAATTGATAGTGTAAGATCTAAATTGAAAGAATATGGTATTGATGCACCTCTGATGGTTGTTAAAGGTGATGGAAGCTTAATAAGTTCTAAAGAAGCACGTAAATGGCCTGTGGAAACTTCTTTGTCTGGACCTGCAGCCAGTGCAATTGGAGCACGACATCTGGCTGGAATAGATGAAGGAATAATAATTGATATTGGTGGTACTACCACTGATCTGGCCCTGTTAAGAGATGGCAAATTAAGGTTGAGTGAAAAGGGGGCCCGGGTTGGAGGATGGTTGACCAGGGTTAAAGCGGCAGAACTTACTACCATTGGTCTTGGTGGAGACAGCCAGATACAGGTAGACAAAGCAGGACAGTTAAGTATTGGTCCACAGAGGGTTTTTCCCCTTTCCTGGATTGTAGATCAGCATCCTTACCTCAAAAAAGAACTTAAAAATATAAAAGAAAAAGATTATTTTCCTTTAAATCATCAACCGGTAACAGTTCTAGTGTATATCAAGGATCCCGTTAAGTTTAATCTGTCACCGATGCAAAAAAAGCTTATGGAAGTATTGAGAAAAAAGCCGCATACAATTAAAAAATTGGGTGAAAAGCTAAAAATAGATCCAGAAGTTCTACCCTGGAATCAACTGGTAAAAACAGGATGTCTGCATAGAGCCGGACTTACTCCCACAGATATGCTTCACTTTGAAGGTGAATTTAAAGAATGGAATAAAAAAGCAGCAGAATTGGCCATGGAGGTAACTGCAGCAAGAATGGGAATATCTCCGGAGAAATTAACTGCAGTAATTAGAGAAAGAATAGAAGTGAAGCTCGGTAAACTTGTATTTGAATCTGTTATCAGGGATGAAGGGATAAGTCTTGATTTTGAACGGGAAGAAACAGAATATTTTATCAATAAAATTTTGGGAGCCGAAAAATTCAAAAATAATGCTGGAAAAGATATAATTGATTATGAGTCAGAACTTAACTTACCACTGGTCGGTGTTGGCGCTCCAGCCAGGGCATATTTCCCGGGGATTGTTGATAGGTTAAAGGCAAAATTATATTTGCCTGAATGGGCAGAAGTGGCCAATGCCCTGGGTACTGTGATGGGAGAGATAGTAGAGCAGATTAAAGTTATTATTAAGCCTGATGAAGTAGGAGCCGGTTATGTAGTTCATACTCCGGAAAAAAGACTTGGCTTTAAGCAATTTGAAGAGGCAATTAAAAATGGAGAAAAACTGGGTAAAAAGTATGTACGAAAAAAGGTTGAAAAATCAAATGCCCGTGATGTAGAAATATTTGTGGATAGAAATGATAAATACGGGAAATTCGCCGGTGGTAGAAAAGAAGACAATATATTCATTGAGACAATTTTGAATATATCGGCTGTTGGCAAACCGTGGTAATAAAGGTGGTAGTAATATGGACAAAATAATTGCCTGTTCAACAATTAAAAGGGAAATAGAAGCTCTGCAACCTGATATGAAAATGGAATTTCTTGAATATGGTCTGCACCGGGTGCCTGATAAACTTAGCGAAAAACTACAGAAAGCTGTAAACCGCAGTGAAAAACAAGGTTATACGAGAATAAGACTTGGTTATGGGCTGTGTTCACACGGGCTAACAGGTTTGAACAGTAATAAAGCAACTTTAATTGCCCCCCGGATGCATGATTGTATTACTATCTTACTGGGATCAAAGAAATTATATAAGGAAGAATTCAGTAAAAATCCGGGCACAATATATCTTTCGCGTGGCTGGATTGAATTTGGTGGAGATCCTTTAAGTCAGTATGAAGATTATAAAAAACTAGCTGTGAAAAGTTTTGCGGAGCAAACAATTGAAAGAGAAAATAAAAATTACAGCAGGCTGGTATTTATTAATACCGGGGTAAAAGATTTAAAAAAATACAGGGATTATGCCCGCAAAGCCGCAGAATTTTTTGGTCTGAATTATGAAGAGAGAAAAGGAGATCCGGAGTTATTAAAAAAGCTGATCAAGGGTAAAAAGGATGAGGATCTTGCCTTTTTTGAACCGGGAAGAATAATTTTAAGAACTGATCTGGTCTGAGAGAGCTGATAAATTTTGAATAAATAATAAAGGGAGGAATATTAAATGATTATAATTGGTGAATTAATTAATTCTACAAGAGATG
>CAZSTU010000268.1:0-3924 GCA_964609745.1 uncultured Halanaerobiaceae bacterium | reverse complement strand
CTCCCGCTGGGGGCTGCTGTTACTGCTAAATTTATAGTTGCAGGGTATAATCCCTTTATCTCCCTGATACCAGCGATTCTTGCAGGGGGACTGGCAGGAATTGTAACCGGATTTTTAAATACAAGGTTAAAAATTGCACCTCTTCTGTCAGGTATATTAACTATGACCATGCTTTATTCTATAAATTTACGGATCATGGGCCGGCCTAATATACCTCTTATTGGTGAAAAAACAGTTTTTTCTTTACTGGAAAAGGCTGGTATATCTCAACCCTGGAATAATTTAATTATATTAATATCAATTGTTTTATTATTTAAGATTTTACTTGATCTATTTTTAAAAACACAGATTGGCTTTGCTTTGAGAGCTGCAGGAGATAATCCTCAGATGATAAGAAGCATGGGTGTCAGCACGAAAACTATGAAGATGATTGGCCTAACAATTGCCAATTCTTTTGTTGCTCTTTCGGGAGCTTTGGTCTGTCAGTATCAAGGTTTTGCTGATGTAGGGATGGGTATCGGTACTATTATAGCCGGTCTGGCTTCAGTAATAATTGGTGAAGTTCTTATCCAAAAAAAGAATATTATTTTAATAACTCTTAGTGTTATTGTTGGTTCTATTATATATCGTTTAAGTATTTCTCTGGCTCTGACAGTTGGTTTTGCTGCTTCAGACTTAAAACTTTTAACTGCTATAATAGTTATAATTTTTCTATCAACACCAAAATTAAAGAAATTAATTGAGGTGAATTCAAATGTTAGTCCTTGAAAATATTTCTAAAACATTTTATAAAAATACCTCAAATGAAAATAAAGCTTTATCTGGAATCAATCTGGAAGTCAATAATGGGGATTTCATCAGTATTATTGGCAGTAATGGTGCCGGGAAATCCACCATGCTTAATTGTATTGCAGGTGTTCATCAGGTTAATGAAGGTGAAATTTTTCTGGATGGCAAAAAAATAAATAATATTCCTGAATATGAAAGGGCAAAATACATAGGGAGGGTTTTTCAGGACCCTCTTCTTGGCACTTCTCCAGAAATGACCATAGAAGAAAACCTGGCCCTTGCTTTTGATAAAACAAACAATATGTCTTTAAAATGGGGTTTGAATAATAAAAGAAGAAAATATATTAAAGAAGAATTATCAAAAATCGAACTGGGGTTAGAAAAACGATTAAAGACTGAGGTAAAATTATTATCCGGTGGCCAGAGACAGGCGCTTACATTACTTATGGCAACAATGACAGAGCCAAAACTTTTACTCCTGGATGAACATACAGCGGCTCTTGATCCCGGTACAGCAGTACAAATAAAAAAGTTAACAGAAGAATTAATAAAAGAAAAAATGATTACAACTTTAATGGTAACTCATAATATGAAGGATGCTATTAAAATGGGAAATAGATTGATAATGATGAACAAAGGTGAAATTATTCTTGACATCGAAGGTAAAAGGAAAGAAAATTTAACTGTAGAAAAATTGCTTGACCTATTTAGAATGAAGCAGGGTAGAGAATATGCCAATGACCGTTCGATTCTTTCAGTTTGAATGTGAGATATAATATAAAATTTTAATATTTTAGATATCCTATAAAATAAAAAAAGCCTCTGACTTAATTTCAGTCAGAGGCTTTTCTGTTGCTATATATTAAAAGTATTATTTACCTTTATATTGCAACAACATTTTCAGCCTGTGGGCCGCGATCGCCTTCTACTACTTCAAATTCTACTTTTTGTCCCTCTTCTAAACTTTTGAAACCATCCTGTTGAATGGCGGAAAAGTGAACAAATACATCGTCATCAGCTTCTCTTTCAATAAATCCATAACCTTTTTGATCATTAAACCACTTTACTGTACCATTGAAAATCATTAAATTAATTCCTCCTAATTTGTCTCCGGGCAAGCCTTAATTATTTTTTTTGCCCGACAGAAGTAATCATATCATCTACATAGTATATTGTCAAGAAGTTTTTTTGTTTAAATATTAATTTTGGGTTAAATTGTAAAAATCGTTATGTATAAATAAATAAGCTACATATAAAATATAATTGTAACGGCAGTTTTCAAGTGAGAGGCGGTAAATATGAAGAACATTAATAAGACCAGAGATGAATATGAAAAAATAGTAAAAAATAATCAGATCTCCGATAATAAAATAATAAATTTTATAAAAGCTTATATAGTTGGCGGCTTTATCTGTATGATAGGACAGGGATTCTGGCAAGTTTATATCTGGACTAATATGTCTCAGGATGATGCGGGTGTATTAAGTACAATTACAATGATATTTATTGGTGGATTAATGACAGGACTGGGTATTTATGATGAAATAGGTCAGTTCTCAGGTGCCGGTTCGCTTGTTCCTGTAACTGGTTTTGCTAATGCCATGGTATCACCAGCTATGGAGTATAAACAAGACGGTCTTATATTGGGGATGGGTGCTAAAATGTTTGATGTGGCCGGCCCGGTATTGGTTTATGGAATGGTAACTGCATTTATTATTGGTGTATTAAAAACAATCTTAGGAGGATAAAGAATTTAATGGCAGAAAGATTAAAGGGTCAAACATTAATTTTTCAAAATCCCCCACATATAGTTAGTTGTGCTTCGATTGCCGGGCCGGAAGAAATAAGAGGACCTCTGGGTAATTGTTTTGATTTGAAATGTGAAGATCCGAAGTGTGGTCAAAGAACGTGGGAAAAGGGAGAAATGAAGATGGTATCTGAAGTGATAAGTTATGCATTATCCAGAGAAAATATTTCGCCTTCAGATATTAATTTTTTAATTGCAGGAGATTTATTAAATCAAATAATAACAGCAAATTATGTGTCCAGAGATTATGATATACCATTTATTGGGATATATGGAGCCTGTTCAACTATGATAGAAGCTTTAAGTTTGGGCAGCATAAAAATGGATGGCAGTTATGCAGACTGTGTACTTTGTTTTGCTTCAAGTCATTATCAAACAGCGGAAAGACAATACAGAACACCTCTGGAATACGGAGTACAGTATCCGGGTAATAAGCAATTTACTGTAACCGGTGCAGGTGCTTATATACTGGGATGGCTGGGAGGTAAAGTATGGATCACTCACAGTACTATTGGTAAAGTAATAGATTTGGGGAGGAAGGATGCTAATAACCTTGGTTCTGCAATGGCTCCGGCAGCTGCAGAGACTATTCTTCAGCATTTTAGTGATTTAAATAGAGGATTTAAGGATTATGATTTAGTAATAACAGGTGACCTGGGACAAGTAGGTCAAAAAATTCTGAGAGAATTATTAGTTGAAAAAAAATTAAAACCTGGAAATAAGTTAAAGGATTGTGGGAAGATGATATTTGCCGGAAAAAATAAGTACGGCGCAGGCGGTAGTGGTTGTGCGGCTTCTGCAATAGTAGTGGGAAGTGTAATTATTCCCAGAATTATATCAGGAGAATATAATCGGGTTCTCGTAGTAGGAACTGGCGCACTTTTGAATCCATTAATAATAAAGCAGGATGAATCGATTCCTGCTATTGCACATGCAGTTGTTATAGAAAAAATTAAAGGAGGTTGATAATAATTGGGAAACTTATTGACAGCATTTTTAATTGGAGGGTTAATTTGTGGATTAGGTCAGATATTCCTTGATAATACAGACTATAAACCTGCTCATCTTTTAGTCGGTTTGGTAGTATTTGGTGCAATTCTTACCGGTTTGGGCTGGTATGAACCACTGATAAAATTTGCTGGGGCTGGAGTAACTATTCTCGTATCAAATTTTGGCAATATATTAACAAAAGGTGTATTGGTGGAGGCATAAAGAGATGGATTTCGGGGACTTTTAAAGGGTTTGCTTGAGGTGGGTAGTGCTGGTATTAGTGCTTCCGTAATTATTGCTTTTTTTGTTTCTCTTGGTTTTAATCCGACCTCCTACCC
>CAZSTU010000267.1:0-3938 GCA_964609745.1 uncultured Halanaerobiaceae bacterium | reverse complement strand
GTAAAAACAATGGAATGTTCCGGTGGTGTCCTTGTTTAATAAGATTGTTAGGAAAGGTTATGGGAATTTTCCTTGAAACTGGGTGAGGTGGGCCTTGTTTAAAGAAATGGAATTTTGGGAAAACTTTAAGGTTTAATGCGAGTTAGAGCATTTACACAGGATGATGCTCATATATATATGTTGCCTGAACAAGTAACAGAAGAACTGGTAGATGTACTGGAGTTAGTAGACGAATTTTATAGTCTTTTTGATTTTGATTATCATATTGAATTAAGTACCCGACCTGAAGAGTACATGGGTGAGCTTGAAGATTGGGAAAAGGCTACAGAGGCCCTCAGAGAAGCATTGAAGAGAAAAGATCTTGACTATGAAGTTAATGAGGGTGATGGAGCATTTTACGGTCCTAAAATTGATGTTCACCTGGAGGACTGTCTTGGAAGAACCTGGCAGTGTGCTACTATCCAGCTTGATTTTCAAATGCCTGAGCGTTTTGATCTGAGTTATATTGGTTCTGATGGAGAAGAACATAGACCGGTAATGATTCATAGAACTGTGATGGGAGCGATGGAAAGATTTATTGGAATATTGATAGAACACTTTGCTGGAGCTTTTCCAACATGGCTGGCTCCGGTACAGGTTAAAATATTACCAGTGTCAGAAGATCAGTTGGATTATGCTCTGGAGGTAAAAAATAAACTTGAAAGAGATGATATCAGGGTTGAGATTGATAGTAGAGATGAAAATCTGGGCTATAAAATAAGACAGGCTCAGGTAGAACAGGTGCCCTATATGTTGATTGTGGGCAGCAATGAAGAGAAAGATGAGTCTGTTTCTGTAAGAGAGAGAAGAGAAGGTGACCTGGGCGTTTTCGAGGTTAATGAATTTAGAAAAAAAATTAATAAGGAAATAGAAAACAAAACTGTAAAAGACTATCATTAAAATCGAAACCCAAAAAATTTTATTGACAACAAAACAATGGTATGTTATACTCATTCATGGAAAATAAAGAAGAAGTACCTGCTTCTCACCAATAATAGGATTATTGGTTAATAGTAAGTAATTTCTATTTACCCCTGACAGTGGTAATACTATGCCATATTTATAAGTGAAGGGTAATTTAGAAATTACTGACTTTGGAGCGGGTGGTGATGCCATCCGCTATTTTATTTGTATATAATATCCAGGAGGTGTATAAAAATCGCTGACGATTTGAGAATTAATCGGCAGATTAGAGCTAAAAAGGTAAGATTAATTGACCCGGAAGGAGAACAGATTGGCATAAGAACACTTGATCAGTCCTTGGAAGAAGCAGAAGAAAGAGAACTTGATCTGGTAGAAGTTGCACCACAGGCAGATCCGCCTGTATGTAAGATAATGGATTATGGTAAATATAAATATGAACAGGCCAAAAAGGAAAAAGAAGCCAAGAAAAAGCAAAATGTTATGAATATAAAGGAAGTACAGATGGGAGTAAAAATAGAAGACCATGATTTTAATGTAAAATTAAAGCAGGCTCGTAGATTTCTAAAGAATAAAGATAAGGTAAAGGTTAGAATTAAATTTAGAGGTAGAGAAATGATGCATAAGGAACTGGGATATGATCTTATGGATAGACTAATTGAAGAAACAAAAGATTTAGGTTCTGTAGAAAAAAAACCTGCTATGGAAGGCCGCAATATGTTGATGTTTTTAACTCCTGATAGTGATAAATAAAATTTGAGGAGGTTGAGATATATGCCAAAACTTAAGACACATAAAGGAATTGCAAAACGAATTAAAAAAACCGGAACAGGTAAATTGAAGACACATAAATCTTTTGCTAATCATTTTCAGACCAAAAAGAAAAGTAAACGTAAAAGAGCATTACGCAAAGATAAAGTACTTGATAAAACATATCAAACCCGTTATAAAAAATTAATTCCCTACAAATAAATAATTGAATGGAAAGGAGAGGTGAACAATGCCTCGTGTAAAGAGAGGAAATAAGGCCAGAAAAAGAAGAAAGAAAGTGCTAAAACTGGCTAAAGGATATTTTGGTGCAAAAAGCAAACTATATCGACCTGCTAATCAGGCAGTAATGAAATCACTGGATTATGCTTACCGTGATCGTCGTAATAAAAAACGTAACTTTCGCAGATTATGGATAACCCGTATAAATGCTGCCGCTAGAAAAGAAGGGCTTTCTTACAGTAGATTTATTAATGGATTAAAAAAAGCAAATATTGAAATTGACAGAAAAATGCTGGCAGAAATGGCAGTAAATGACGAAGAAGCTTTTAAAAGACTGGTGGAAATTGCTAAAGATGAATTAAATAAATAATCTTAATATATAACCGGGGAGAATTTCCCCGGCTTTTTTCATGGGGAAGTGAAAAAGATGTTTGAGATTATTAAAAGTCAAAAAAATAGTAAAGTTAAGTTTTTGAAAAAAATGTACTCATCCCGGCAGAGAAAAAAGGCAGGATATTTTGTACTTGAAGGTTTTCGTTTAATTGAACAGGCTTTATTGAATAATGCAAAAATAGAACAAATTTTTATGACTCCTTCTTTTTACAATTCTTCTCAGGGTGAAAAAATAATTTCTTTAATTTCTGAATCTACATTTTTATATTTACTTGATGAATCTCTTTTAAGTCAAATTGCTGATACTGTTAATCCCCAGGGAGTAATTTCACTTGTTAAAGAGGTTGATATTGATTTAAGTTATTTTTTAAAAAATATAAATAAAATACTCGTTCTTGATCAGGTTCAGGACCCCGGTAATATGGGCAATTTAATTCGTACAGCCGTGGCAGCAGGCATTGAAGGAATAATATCATTGAAGGGCTCAGTTGATATTTACAATTTAAAAGTTATTAGAGCATCTATGGGGGCTATTTTTGTTTGTCCCATAATAAATAAAATGAATCTTGATGAATTTTTGCATATATGTCGATCTGAATATAAAGAATTTCAATTGATTTGTTCTACACCCCGGGCTGCAAATGATTATCATCAGACAAATTATAATGATAAATTTTTGCTGGTAATTGGAAATGAGGCTCGAGGTATAAGAGAGAAAATTATAAATATGGCTGATATTACTGTAAAGATACCGCTCAGAGGTGAGATTGAATCAATAAATGCTGCTTCTGCGGGGAGTATTTTAATGTACCAAATATTGAATGAAGTATATCAAAACTAATTTGAATGCAAACCTTGTCAAATGTTTAACACTATGTTATAATAAAAAATGTATTGATTAAAAATATTTAAAAAATTATTTCTCTTGAAAGGGTGTGGTCTATGGGACTGACCGCAACATTCTTCTGGAGGGTTTTTGAGGAAACGGGGTCTATTCGCGCATATCTTGCTTATAAACATTTTTTTAAGGTTAAAAAACAGCAAAACAAAGAGAATTATATTTAAAAATTCTCTCGTCCCTTCAGACGAGAGTTTTTTTAATACCTGATTTTTTTTTACATTCAAAGAAACATAATTTTTAATTAGTTTTATACACCAATATTAATTAGGAATTGATTTTAGAACAAACATAAAATTTTTGTTAAATTGATTAAAATATCTGCTTATGTTAAAATACATAATAAATCGAAAATGTTAACATATATGGGGGGATAAATTAATAGTAACCGGAATCTGGGAGGTAAAAAAATGGATATTATACAAAAAATAAAAAATATAAAGTTAATTTTATAATAAAATATTATGAAAAATTAAATCCTAATTGCAGCCGAAATAAAATTAATGCTACAGGGTCTTTTTAATATTTCCAATGATGAACCTTACGGGATAATTGTCCTATTAAAAATTTTGGATCAAAATAAATCAGGGTTTTCGTTAGGTAAATTACGATTATAACAGGCAAAAATTCTTATAATCCTTGTTTTTAGTACTTTTTTTACATGATTTCTCGATCGTTTTGGCACTTGTAAGGACTG
>CAZSTU010000266.1:0-3956 GCA_964609745.1 uncultured Halanaerobiaceae bacterium | reverse complement strand
AAAAAATATATATTTAGAGGTGTAAAAATTATGCAGTCTTTATTAAATATAAAAGAATTAAATTTAAAACTGGAGAATACCAGAATTTTAACAGATATATCTTTAGAGGTTAATAAAGGAGAAGTAGTGGCTATAATTGGCCCTAATGGGTGTGGCAAATCTTCATTAGCCTATACTATTATGGGACTTAAGGGCTATACTCCTGTAAATGGCAAAATATTATTCCAGGGTCAGGATATTGATGACTATAGTATAGATGAAAGAGCCAGAGCAGGAATAACTTTATCCTGGCAGGAACCTTCCAGATTTGAAGGAGTAACTGTGAGAGAATTTCTTTCTTTAGGTTTGAAAAGTAGAGGAAAAGAAGTTACTGAAGAAAAATTAATTTCTGCGCTTAGAGAAGTAGCAATTGTACCCGGAAAATATTTAAATAGGAATATTGATGAAACACTTAGTGGAGGAGAACGAAAAAGAATAGAATTGGCTTCCATTTTAATAATGGAACCAGAACTAGTAATTTTGGATGAACCAGATTCCGGGGTAGATGTAGTTGCTTTAAATAATATTGGTAATGTAATCAATAATTTCAAAGAAAAGAATACTGGAGTGTTATTAATAACTCATTCAGAGGAGATGCTTGATTTTGCCGATAGAGCAGTCCTCATTTGCAATGGTAAAATATTGAAAAAGGGAAATCCCCGTGAAATAAGTAAATATTTTAGAAATGAGTGTGTTCCCTGTGAAGATGAAAATTATAAAGAACATAGAGAAAAAGAGGTGGGAAAAATTGGATGATTATAAAATGATGGTTGATGCTTATAAAGATGCCGGGGGAGAGGATGTCTTTTCTGATAGTGATGTGGCTCATGTAGTTTTAGAAAGAGATAATATACTGGGTGCTCATGAAGTAGAGGGATTAAATGTGAATTTAATGAATAGAGAGAAAGGTCTGGTGGCAGTAAAAATAGAAGTAGAGTCCGGATATAAAATAGAAAATCCAGTCCATATGTGTTTTGGAGTTTTACCGGAAAAAGGCATACAAAAAATTGATATGGAAGTAGAAGTTCAAAAAGAGGCAGAGATTGAAGTCATGGCTGATTGTGTATTTCCCAATGCTGCTGACGTAAAACATATAATGAATGCTGAGATTCATATAAAAAAAGGAGGAAGTTATACCTATAAAGAAAATCATTATCATGGAGAAGAGGGTGGGGTTGAAGTAATAGCAAAAGCTGATATAAAGCTTGAAGAATTTAGCTATTTATATACAATATTTAACCTGTTAAAAGGTAGAGTAGGCAAAATTGATTTCGATTATAAAGCAGAGTTGAATGCTTATTCTACCATGGAAATGCTGGCTCGTATGCAGGGCAAAAAGGATGATGAAATTAAAATACGAGAAGAAGGAAAATTAAAAGGTGAAGGGGCAAGAGGTTTACTTGATTCTAAAATTGCTATTCAGGATAAGGCAGAGGCAGAAATAATAAATGAGCTGACTGCTTATGCTCCGGGAACAAAGGGTCATGTGGACTGTACTGAAATAATAAAAGATCAGGCTGTGGCCAGGGCTGTTCCCATAGTGGAGGTTAGAAATCCAGAAGCCAAGGTTACTCATGAAGCAGCAATTGGTAGTGTGGATGATTCTCAATTACAGACTTTAATGGCCAGGGGACTTAATGAAGAAGAAGCTTCTGAAATTATTATTCAGGGAATGTTAAATAATGAATAAAAAAGGAGAATAAATTATCTGGCAACAAATCTTTCTCCAATAATGCAGAAACTTTTGCTTGATTTTTTTAATTATTTTTCTCCTGAAACCGTTGAGTCAGCAAATGATTAAAATTTAACAAATAAAATATATTGAACTCAACTTTCGGAGTTTAAAATTTTTCAAGGGCTGTTTAATATTACTGGATAAAAGCTTAAAAAAGCACTCCGAAAGTTGAGTTTTATGAAATATTAAGAGTTTCTATGACATAACCACCAGTCATAACATTCAATTTCTCCTCTTTCTACCTGTTCTTTTCTTTCCTGGATTTGTTTTTGACTATTAGCAGGAGGTAAAATTACATTGTCTCCTATTAATTCATTGTTAGGCCAATTAGCAGGAATTGCAACATTTTCTTTTTCTGCTTTTTGAAAACCCTTTATCATTCTTAGAAATTCATCCATGTTTCTTCCCAATTCAGCTGGATAATACATTATAGCTCTAATTGTAGCTTCAGGGTCAACAATGAAGACAGCTCTTACAGTTGAAGTTGAACTTGCCGAATGTATTAAACCAAGCTCTTTAGCAACATCTCCTGTTCCATCAGCAATTATTGGAAATTCAATTTTTTCTCCGATATTTTCTTCAATCCATTCTTCCCATTTTAAATGACTAAATACCTGGTCAATACTTAGTCCGATTAATTCAGTATTTAATTCTCTGAATTCATCATATCTTTTCTGAAAGGCAACAAATTCTGTAGTACAGACAGGAGTAAAATCAGCAGGATGACTAAATAAAATAAACCATTTCCCCTCAAATTCAGACGGTAATTCTTTTTCTCCTTGAGTAGTAGCAACAGTTAATTCTGGGAATGTATCACCAATTAAAGGCATATTCTTTTCCACTTAATATCACTCTCCTTTGATAATAATTATCATTTCTTATTTATATTATTCTACATAAATTTAAAATTTCCTGTTTCTTTTAACTAAATTATAAAAAAATATGATATGCTCATAAAAGTATTTTTTCTTAATTTGGTTTATTTTAGAAAGTTGAATTAGCGAGTTCACTGCCTCTTCATTTAAGAACGCATTGTCGAGCCAGCATCACCATATCGAATTGGAAGTCACTGCCTCTTCATTTAAGAACGCAATGTCGAGCCAGCATCACCATATCGAATTGGAAGTCACAGTCTCTTAAAAAAATTGATAAAATTCTTCCTCTAACTTCTTGAAATTATCCGAGTTTTCTAATATCATATAAATACAGTTTTTAATATTTTACTTCAAAGGCCTCACTCTTTTCTTTATATAAAGTTTCCTTAGTGAGACCGTTTCTATATTAGATTTAAACTTTCTGTCTGTTTTAATGATTTTTTCTATTTTTCTCCCACATAAATTATACACGAATATAAAAGGAAAGTGTAACAGAAAATAGGTTAAAATATAAGCTGTCGATATTCTTATATCATAATATAAAGGGTGTGATACAGTTATTGCTGTAAAATATTTCTTTTCAATAGGGGCAAGTCTTTATAGAAAGATCTCTGTAATCACAGGGGTTTGGTAAGAAAAGAGGTCAAAACTTTTGACAATACGATATTATAAGAGGGAGTTAAAAATGAATAAAGAAATTCAAGAATGGTTAAAAGAAAAAAGCAAAAAGACTTTATCAAAATTGGGTATTGAGCCCGGAATGAAGGTTTTGGATTTTGGAGCTAGAGAAGGATATAACACTCTGCCTGCAGCGGAAATAGTTACTCCTAGAGGAGAAGTTTTTGCTGTAGATGAAGATGAGGAAGCTTTAAATATACTGGCCGAAAAAGTTTCTGAGAGATCTTTAAAAAATGTTCATATCATCAATAATAAAGGCAAATCAAATTTAGCATTGAATGATAACTCAATTGATTTTATTATATTATTTGATGTTTATCATGAATTAAAAAACTCAGGTAATTATTTAAAAGAGTTTCAACGAATCTTAAAAAGTAAGGGGATAATATCAATTTTTGATCCTCATGTAAGCAGTATGGAAAAAGTAAAAAAACAAGTTACTTCTTTTGACTTCAGGCTTAATAATAGTTTCAAATTAGATTTATTGCATAATTATAGTTTGACAGAAGGAGAGATAAATAAATTCATAAAAAATAGGTGAGGTGATTTTAAATTGTTACTAAATAAAATTGGTGTAAAAATTACTGAAGATAAACCAGAAAAATTACCGAGGTTGAATGATTCCAGAC
>CAZSTU010000265.1:0-3969 GCA_964609745.1 uncultured Halanaerobiaceae bacterium | reverse complement strand
ATTTCTTTCTTTGTGTCAGGTGTGCATTATTGCCGGCCCACATGCGCTAATCCCGCCTTTTTTACCAATCTAAAATTGACTTATCTTAAGGGCCCTAAAAGATGTATTTTTATGTTTTTGTTTACTATGATATAATTAAAGTGAAATTATATAGAATTAATTGTATTTGTGTGAGTTAGATTACATCATTGGAAAAAGAGTTGTGACATAATTAATTCAGAGTAAAATACTCAAGTATAATATATATAAGAATATATAAGAGGAGGCAAAATATTTATGAGTGTAAGAGAGATAAGAGAAAATATTTATTCTGTTGGAGTGATTGACTGGCACAGGACCCTTTTTGATGAATTAATTCCCCTGCCTGATGGGACAAGCTACAATGCATACCTGATATTTGGCAGTGAGGCCACCGCATTGATTGATACGGTAGAACCCGAATTCACAGATGAATTACTGGATAATCTTAAGAGGGCTGGAGTAGAGACCTTAGATTATGTAATTTCCAATCATGCTGAACAGGACCATTCAGGAGCAATTCCGGCAGTACTTGAAGCCTATCCTGAAGCTGAGGTGATAACCGGCAAAAAAGGCAAGGGAATGCTTTTAGATCTGCTAGAACTCAAAGAAGAAGAGATTAAAGCGGTTAGTGATGGAGAGGAACTCTCTCTTGGTGATAAAACCCTGGAATTTGTAGAAACCCCCTGGGTACACTGGCCTGAGACCATTTCTACCTATCTTAAAGAAGAGAATATACTTTTTTCCTGTGATTTTTTCGGATCACATCTGGCCACAAGTGACCTTTATGTCAGAGATGAAAATGATGTCTATGAACCGGCTAAAAGATATTATGCAGAAATTATGATGCCTTTTAGAAAGATAATACAGAGTAATCTCAAAAAATTAGAGGACTACAAAATAGAGATGATAGCACCCAGTCACGGTCCGATTTATAATAATCCCGAATTTATTATTGATGCCTATAAAGAGTGGGTAAATGATGAGGTCAAACCGGAAGTAGTTGTTCCCTATGTATCCATGCACGGAAGCACGGAGGAGATGATAAATTATTTTGTTGATAGACTTGTAGAAAAAGACATAACTGTTAAGCCTTTCAATATGACCAAAATGGACCTTGGCGATCTGGCCATCTCTCTGGTAGATGCAGCGGCAGTGGTTATAGGATCTCCCACAGTACTGACCGGACCTCATCCGGATGCCGCCTATGTTAGTTTGCTGGCAAATGCCCTACGTCCCAAGACCAGATATGCTTCCATTATTGGGTCTTACGGCTGGGCCGGTAATATGGTCGATGACTTGACCGGCATGATCCCCAAGCTGAATGTGGAACTCTTTGATCCGGTGGTAGCCAGAGGTAAGGCAGATGAAGATGATTTTGCTGAAATAGACCGACTGGTAGAAGAGATAGAAAAAGCTTTTGCAAAGCTTTAGTTGGCAGCAGGAATAGATTATTCTAAGATTTTAAATATGTCATTTTTATGCTGGCAAAGAGCCGGACATTTTGCAGCTTTTCGTCCTGCACGGGTAAAGATGACTGATAATAAAATACTAATAACATAAGTTAAAGAGGTGAAAGTTTGTGGAAGATGAAATTGCATTATATTATTTTCCTGCCTGTCCTTTTTGTCGCAAGGTATTGAACTATATTGAGGATAATGATCTTAAAGATAGGATTGTATTAAAAAATACCAGAAAGGATAAAGCTGCTAAAGACTACTTAATAAAAGAAGGTGGAAAAGATCAGGTTCCCTGTCTTTTTATTGAGGGCAGGCCACTTTATGAGTCTGATGATATAATTAACTGGCTTAAAGAAAATATGTAGTATAATATAGAGGGCTCTCCTTTGCCGGGGGGCTTTTTTGTTTCAATAATAATGGATATCTGATACAATTAGAAGCAAAGAAACTGGTGATTTATATACTGGAAGATAACAAAGGAGGCTAAAGTAATGAAGCTAATTAAAAATATAAATATAGTTTTACCCGATAAGATAATAAAAGGGGGCAGTCTGGCTTTTGATCAAAAGATAGAGGATATATATAAGATGGATGTCAGTAGTGACCGGCAGTATGAAAGAATAATAGACGGTCAGGGGGGATATTTAACCCCGGGTTTAATTGATATCCATATTCACGGAGCGGGCGGCCATGACACCATGGAAGCCAGTTATCAGGCTTTGAACACCATAAGTCAAACAATAATTAAGCAGGGAGTAACCGGTTTTTTGCCGACGACAATGACCATGGCTAAAGAAAAAATAAAAAAGGCGCTGGACAATATAGTTAGCCTGCAAAAAGATAAAATAGAGGGGGCGGAAATGCTGGGGACCAATGTGGAGGGTCCATTTATTAACCCTGAATATAAGGGGGCTCAGGCTGAAGAAAATATTTTAAAACCTGATCTTTCCCTGCTGGAGGATTATCTGGATATTATTAAAATAGTGTCTGTGGCCCCGGAAAGAGAGGGAGCAAAAGAGTTTATCCGCCAGATGACTGCTAAAGGTATAGTTAGCTCTGTGGGACATTCTGCAGCCACCATGGATGATATTAATCAGGCCCGTCAGGAGGGATTGAGCCATGCCACCCATCTTTTTAATGCCATGAGCGGACTTCACCACAGACACCCGGGGGTGGTGGGGGCGGTACTATTAAGTGATATGAGCTGTGAATTGATAGCAGATTATATCCATTTGCAACCATCCATATTACAGCTGGTGGCTAAGACAAAAGACCCCAAAAATATAATTTTGGTCACAGATGCCATGGAAGCAGCCGGGCTAAAGGAAGGAGAATATGAACTGGGAGGACAAAAAGTATTGGTTAAAGAAGGTTCAGCCAGGCTGGAAGACGGCACACTGGCCGGCAGTGTCCTGACCATGGATAGGGCTTTGAGGAATATGTATAATGCCACAAAACTGAACTTAAATGAAGTGATAAATATGGCTACATTAAATCCGGCCCGCTTGATTAAGCTTGATCATACCCTGGGGAAAATTGCTGAAGGATACAGAGCCAATCTTACATTGTTTGATAAAAAGCTGGAAGTGAAGAGAGTATATATTTCAGGTGAAGAAAAATATAGAAAAAGTATATAAGCTATAAAGCGGACTTTTTTGCAGTTTCCAGGAGCTGAGGCCGGTCTAAATGGTGATTTAATGAAGCTGCTAGTCCCAAAGAAGGAGGGAGATGAGCATGGTACGGATAGAAGATCTGAGAGAACACCGCAGTGATGAACTGGTCTCTGAACTACAAAAGAGAATAGAGAAAAATAGAAATCGTCGGTTCAATAAATGGCTGGATAAGCGACAGCCCTATGATCTGGCCCGGGCCCTTAATGCCCTGGAAGAAAAACAATTGGGCTTACTAATTAAGAAGGCCAACAACATTAATCTGGCTGAGATCATAAGTGAGAGTGAAAAAGATCTTCAGGAGGAGATAATCTCTCAGCTTCAGTCTAAAAGGGCGGCAGATGTGGTGGGCTATCTGCCCAGTGATGAGGCAGTAGATATTTTACTGGCACTTAACTCTAATAAAAGGGAGGCTGTTTTAAATCACTTAAGTGGAAAACAGGTTGACCTTCTCCGCAGTCTAATGATTTATAAGGAGGAGACTGCCGGTAGCTTGATGAGCACTGAATATGTGGCCTATCGATCTAGCCTGACCGTAGCAGAAACCCTGAAAAAGATACGAGAATGGAACCGGGAAGTAGTAAACCTGGACAATATCTTTGTGCTTACAAAAGAGGAAAAACTGAGTGGGATTGTTGAGATTGAAGATCTGTTAACTTCTGCAGCCGAGAAAACGCTGGCTGAACTGGCTGAGACCGATATTATTTCTGTTTCCCCGGAGATGGACCAGGAAGAGGTTTCTCTCCTTGTTTCCAACTATGATCTTAAGGTAGTACCGGTTATTGATGAAAAAGAGAAGATGCTGGGAATCATTACGGTTG
>CAZSTU010000264.1:0-3979 GCA_964609745.1 uncultured Halanaerobiaceae bacterium | reverse complement strand
AGTATTTGATGTATTTAGCTAATAATTACTTAAATAAAATGATATATATATTTATGATTTCAATGTTTATTTTGGTCTCTGGAGTAATGACTGGTCAGGTTTTTTCTGAGGAGGTTAATATTATTGAACATGCTATGGGAGAAACTGAGATAGAGGGTACTCCCCAGAGAATTGTTACCTTATATCAGGGAGCAAGTGATACTGCGGTTGCTTTAGATGTAATTCCAGTTGGTGTTGTAGATTCCTGGGTTGAACAACCGATGTATGAATATCTTAGAGATGATCTGGAAGATGTAAAACATGTTGGTCTGGAAACACAGCCTAATTTAGAAGAGATTGAAAAACTAAATCCGGATTTGATTATTGCCTCTAAGTTGCGTCATGAAAAGATATATTCTAAATTATCTCAGATAGCTCCAACCGTAGCACATGAAACTGTTTTTGAATTTAAAGAGACTACTGAGTTGATGGGAGAAGCAATGAATAGAGAAAAGGAAGCTAAAAAAATTATTTCTAATTGGAATGACCGGGTGGCTGACTTTAAAGAAAAAATTAAAAATAAACTTGGTGATGATTGGCCTATGGAAGTATCTATCCTGAACTTTAGAGCAGACCATGCACGGATTTATTTCACAGGTTTTGCTGGTTCTATTCTAAAGGAGCTTGGTTTTGAGCGTCCCGAAAATCAACAACAGGATAAATGGGGAATTAAATTGACATCTAAAGAGAGTATTCCTGAAATGAATGCAGAAGCTTTCTTTATATTTATGTCAGAAGATGATCAAGCAGTTGAAAAAACATTTACAGAATGGACAGATCATCCACTCTGGGAAAATCTTGATGCTGTAAAAGAAGATCAAGTATTTCAAGTAGATCAAGTTATCTGGAATATGGGTGGAGGAATTATATCGGCTAATTTAATGCTTGATCAAATATATGAGCATTTTGATTTAGAGGATTAGAATTGTAATTTTAAAAACAAAAAGAAAGTAGAGGAAAAAGATGAATCTTTTGTTATCGAATAATACTTTAAAAATAATGGGATTGATAATAAGTCTATTTATTTTTATGATTGCATTTGTGACAAGTATTGCCCTGGGACAGACACAGATGTCTTTCAGTACAATAATAGATGCTTTTGTGGAATATGATCAATCTGTAACAGAGCATATTATCATCAGGACTACCCGGACTTCGAGGGCAGTAATTGCTGCGGTTGTTGGGTCCAGTCTTGCAGTTGCAGGTGCACTTATGCAGGCTTTAACCAGGAATCCTCTGGCCTCACCCAGTATTTTTGGAATTAATGCAGGTGCCCTCTTTTTTATTGTTTTTGCAGCAACTTTCTTTTCTGTGTCCTCATTAGTTAATTTCATGTGGATTGCATTTTTGGGGGCTTTAATTTCAGCAATGCTGGTTTATTTTCTTGGTTCTTTAGGGAAAAGTGGGCTATCTCCTATTAAAATTGTCCTGGCCGGGGCTGCTATCACAGCCCTATTTGTTTCATTTACTCAGGGTATGTTGGTAATTAATCAACAGAGTTTAGAAGGAATATTATTCTGGCTAGCAGGCTCAGTTGCAGGTAGGACAATAGATATGTTAACACCACTTTTGCCGTATATGATAGGGGCCAGTATTTTAGCATTATTTTTAGGAACTCATCTAAATATTCTCATGTCAGGTGAAGATATTGCCAGGGGACTGGGACAACGAACGATGTTTATTAAAATTTTAGCTGGAATTATAATAGTTATTCTGGCTGGGGGGTCTGTTGCAGTTGCTGGTTCTATTGGGTTTATAGGACTAATTGTTCCCCATATAGTTCGCGGATTTGTGGGGAATGATTACCGATGGATAATTCCCTACAGTATTTTTTTTGGAGCCAGTTTATTATTGTTGGCTGATCTGGGAGCAAGGTTCATTATAATGCCCCAGGAGATGCCAATTGGTGTTATGACTGCATTTATCGGTACTCCGTTTTTTATCTACATTGCACGTAGGGGGCTTTACAGTCGTGAATAAGTATATTACTGTTCGCAATAAGTCAGGGTCTATATCATTTCAGATAAATAAAAAGACAATGCTTGTATTTTTCTCACTTGTAGGTTTAACCCTACTCACGGTTGTCATCAGTTTATCGATAGGGAGTACAATGATCAATCCCCTGAAGGTTTTTAAACACCTGGTTGGGGCCGGGAGTGGTGAATATACTTTTATAATTGATAGCTTAAGATTACCTCGAATTATCCTGGCCCTGTTTGTGGGAGCTGCCCTTGGAGTTTCAGGTTTAATCTTACAGGGTATCATTCACAACCCTCTTGCTTCTCCAGATATTATAGGTATAACAGGTGGTGCTTCGGCTGCGGCAGTCCTGTTTATTTCACTTTTTTCTGGAATATTAAGTATTAGATGGCTTCCAGTAGCAGCTATTTTAGGTGCGGGAGCTGTATCACTTTTAATATATTTTCTTTCCTGGAAGAATGGCATTAATCCTTTAAGGCTTGTGCTTATAGGAATCGGGATAGCTGCTGCGATGAATGCCCTAACAACTTTGATAATTGTATTTAGTCCCATTACTACTACTCAAAAGGCATATACCTGGTTAACGGGTAGTGTTTATGGAGCAAGTTGGGGTGATGTTTATTCAATCTTACCCTGGATTGTTATCTTTATCCCTTTTGCTCAATTTTTTTCCAGGACCCTTAATGTACAGGAATTTGAAGAACAAGTTGCCCGGGGTTTAGGCTTAAAAGTTCAACTGCACCGTTTTAGCCTGCTGTTTATAAGTGTTGCTCTGGCTGGTTCAGCCGTGGCTTTTGCTGGTGGGATTGGTTTTGTAGGTCTAATTGCGCCTCATATTTCAAGGAAACTTGTTGGTCGATCTTTTGCCGGATTGATTCCAGTTTCAGCAATGACTGGAGGATTGATTGTAGTTTTAGCAGATCTGATAGCGAGAACCATTTTTTTACCACTTGATCTCCCGGCAGGAGTCCTTGTTTCCGGCATTGGAGCACCATTTTTTATCTATTTACTTTATAGAAATCGGAATAGTATTTAGGAGGGAAATTATGGACAACCTAGAAGCAAAATCACTAACACTTTCCTATGATAAGGGAGCGGTTATAAGTGATCTTAACCTCACTATCCCAGAAGGTGAGATCACTGTTTTTATTGGGGGTAATGGTTGTGGAAAGTCTACATTGCTGCGTTCCTTTGCGCGATTATTGAAACCAGAATCTGGTACTGTTCTACTGGGAGGAGAAGAAATTAACAAAATACCTACAAAAGAGGTTGCAAAACGACTGGCAATTCTTCCGCAAAGCCCGGTGGCCCCAGAGGGAATGAAGGTTTACCAACTAGTGAAACAGGGGAGATATCCCCATCAAAGTTGGTTACAACAGTGGTCCAGGGAAGATGAATATGCTGTTAATAAAGCCCTAAAGGCTACTAAAATCACTGATCTGGCTAATAGATCTGTAACTTCACTATCCGGGGGACAGAAGCAGAGGGCCTGGATAGCAATGACACTTGCCCAGCAGACCGATATTGTTCTCTTAGATGAGCCGACCACATATTTGGATCTGGCTCATCAAATAGAGATTTTGGATTTATTATATGAATTAAATGAAGATGAAGATACCACTATTGTCATGGTTTTACACGATTTAAATCTGGCAGCTCGTTATGCCGATAATATTGTAGCAATCAAAAACAAAGGTGTTTACATTCAGGGGAAACCTGAAGAAGTGTTTACTGCAGAAATGGTGTCTGAGGTATTTGGAATGGAAAGTAAAATTATATCTGATCCAATTTATGGGACACCATATTGTATACCGGCAGGTAAAGATTGTAAGATACTTAAAGAAGCTAAATAACAATATCGTCAAAAAAAAAATAGTTTGTGTATAATTTATGGAGCCAGCGATATTTGATATGACCACAAAAAGTATATTTTCTTAATTTGGTTGATTTTCGAAAGTTG
>CAZSTU010000263.1:0-3988 GCA_964609745.1 uncultured Halanaerobiaceae bacterium | reverse complement strand
CTGGTAGAAGGCCCGCCTGACTGCTGAAAATCAATTTCAGATTCCAATTTTTCAAAAATCAATCCCCCCGCACCGGCCAGTTCTTTAGACTCAAAATCAATCCCCTTTGAGCCGACCGGCAAAACATCATGGACACCGGAAGTATTTCTTAGTTTCTGCAGATCCTGCAATTTAAGAATCTCAATATCAGAAGCTTTAACCTCATGTTCGGGACCACTTTTGGGTATACCGGCTACACCTACCAGATCACCCCGGGCCGAACTGCCAATAGTCCATCTCCTTTTATCAATAATTCCCAGGACAACAACCCCCACCCCCGTCTGTGAGGTGGGTATATTTTCTTCTGTACTACCGGTAATCGGCAGATCAGGCATATCCGCTTCCTTAAGAAGTTCTTTTATACCGGCAATAATTCCCTCTCCTGTATTCTTCATTTCTACAGAAAGGGCATCTACCACCAGCATCGGCCGGGCATTTGCCGCCATAACTTCCATCAAAGGAACCCGGGCAGCAAAATAACCAATTTCATGATCTTTTACTTTTACTACATCCATTTCCTTACTGCCAATACCACCATCCGAATCAACAGCCAGTAGAAGTGATTCGTCAGCATTTACATGTATTATCGTCAGGTCACGGACAAAATCAATAATCTTTTTACAATCAAGATCACCGTCATAAAAAGCTTTTAAAATACCAATAATGATCACTTCCCTGAATTATAATTATATATTTAAGGGGAAACAGTTATTAACTCCTGTTAAGAATTCAAGTCTTCACCACTAAGATTACTCTGGCTGACAATTTTATAGGCTGCAGCTGCTATCAGCAGGTTGACAAGTGAACCTGCTGTCAGAGATGGCAGCAGACTTACAAACATTCCCGCACCTCCAATGGGAATCATCAAAGCAGAAGCTAAAACACCATTTAGTGCTGTAGCAATTATAATACCGGTAATTAAATTAATTTTTTTACTTGCCATAAAAAATAAATAGGCATATACTGCCATCTGGATGGCCACATAAAAATGAACAGGCAAACTCAGAGGAAAACCGGTGGTAAGAGCTGTAAATATATGACCGATACCGGCCACCAGCATACCTTCAAGTGGCCCAAAAGCAATAGCGACAAAATAACCGGGAGCGGAGTCCAGGGCCACTGTCCCTGTGGGACTGGGGATTTTGATCAAAGCACCAACACCACTTAAAGCAATAAGTATGGCAATCCTGGCTGCCCTTTTGGGAGTCCAGAATTCCTCCTTAATTTTTTGTGGTTCAGGGTCGGCCATTTTATTACCTCCTTTTAAGATTTTGTTTTAAACCTGTATCTGTCCCCCCTTAAAACCGACTTAACAAATTCCACCGACATCTCTTTACGTTAACATCCTCCCCGCCGACTACATCAACAAGGCTTTCTCGGCTAAACTTCGGTAAGTAACCCGCTACATTGTGAAATTTTTCTATAAAATAATATAGTGACAGTCTGGCGTTTTAATTTAAAATATCATTTTCAATTTTATCCTTAATTATCTGCTGTTATTGCAAATAAAGAGGAAAAAGCCCCTCAGCCACCAGTTATGTATATTATATACTATATATTGGCAATACTCAAAGAAAAAAATAAAATTATTTATATTTTATAAAATTTTTCCCAGTAAATATTATACTTGATTACATTATATTTTTATTATCTTGATCTTACCTTTTTGCTGACTTATTTTCAATTGATTTATAATCTCATACCTCGCTGGAAAACTTATCTTTGTCATAAATTCATTTTTCTATTATATTTCTATTAATCTAAATTTCACCTTCAAGATAATTAACTAATAATATTTAAACTTTTAATTGACTCCTACAGGGCAAAATCATATTATATCCCAAGCAGTGGCCAGTAATAAAAAGCACCAATATAAAATACTAAAAGATAAATAATACTAACTATAATTCCCCATTTAACATGCCTTAAAACCTGATACTCTCCTTCCTGCCAGTATACAAGATAACCCGGCCAGGAAATAGGCAGTACAAAGGTCACACCAAAACTCATGAGAAAAAACATACCGGCCCAGGTCATTCCCACTCCCAACTCCCGGGCAAAATTCAGGGCAAGAGGCAGGAAAATAGTTACACTGGCCGTGTTTGAAACAAAAATTATTCTGATAATAAACAACAAAAGTGATAATAATATTAAACTAAAAACCCGGTGATCATATAAAAAAGAGTAGGACAAAACATAATCTGTAAAATCAGTTAAAATTCCGGTTGTCTTAAGAGCTTCAGCCAGCATCAGTGAAGATATGTAAAGCATTATTATCGGGTAATTTGATATCGGTATAAAATCTCTCATTTTAAAATATTTAATAAGAGGAGTAAATAATAAAAAGGCCGCAAAAAGAGCAATTATTCCCAGGTCAATATTATGTAAAATCCCCCTGCTGAAAAACAAAAATAATACCGCCATCAATAAATATACTAATCGTTTATCCCGTTTTAGTAATTCTGTCTTCATTACCTCTTTTAAGGCAAATACTTTTTCCTCCAGTATTTTCCATTGTCTATTTCTGCTATATTTCACAGTGAAATATAGAGCAAAAATAAAAAGCACCATCACCGGGGCTGCCAGCAAAAACCAGTCCAAAAAACTTAAATCAATCTGTTGATAGTCATTCAATATATGAAAGGCCAGCAGTCTGGAGGGAGCAGCCAGAGGATAGATGGAAACACTGGCCAGACCCACGTAGGGTATAATTATATATAGAAGGGAAAAAAGTGATCTAACTTCATCTTTTTTCAAATCCAATCTGGCTTTAATCTTCTTAAAAAGGGGCAAAATAATTGTTATTCTGGAAATAGGATCAGGTATTACCAGCAGTAGATAAAGAGGTGCAAAAAATAAAAGTTTTAACATATTTCCTCCCACATGCCTGAGAGCAATACTGATAATCTTCTGAGGTAATCTGCTCTCCTTTACTGCGGCCACAATAATAAAGATACCAAGCAACAAATATGTTATATCACTAAATAAAATACCCCAGAAAATATTTAAAGCAAGTACTCCGGATCCAAGAAATGAAATAATAACCATGATACCAACCAGAGCGGGAGAAATTACCCCGGTAAACCACAGCAAAAGAGCCCCGCCGAGAGCTCCCAGGGTAATCTGTTGGTCAAAAGTTAAACTCTCAAAAAGAAAGGGAAATAAAATTAAAGATATGGTAACTACTATAATTAATACATTTTTATTCATTATATCTAACTCCGTTTCGTCACTGCTTTTTTTAAATTAAATAAAAAAAATAGTAATGATAGTATACTCAATATAAAGAATGTTACGGTAATAGGTCGGGTGATAAAGGGTAAAATACTCCCCAGGGCCAGTTGTAGTGATTGCACCAGATTATCTTCAAGCAATGGACCAGGTACAAGCCCCAGCAAAATAGGAACTGCCCCTGAGAGACCGGCAATAAGCATAAATATATTAACAACCACAAAACCAACCATCTTTTAATTAGTTCTCCAAAAGGCGGCAGTATCCTCCCTTTTAATCCCTTTGTTTTTTATTTATTGTCGATTTATCACTAATTATCAAATTTAATGCTTCTGGTAAGGCAAAGAGTCCGAATCAAACTTGTTACCAGTTCCAGAAAAAAATAACCCCCTATTAAATTTCAATAGAGGGTTAATTAAAGTTGATTATTCACTTTTTAATCTTAACATTATTTATCTTTAATTTTCTTTTACTTCCACATCTGTAGCCTTTTTAAATTCTTTAATGCTTTTACCCAGCGCCTGTCCTATTTCCGGCAATTTGGCAGGACCAAAGATCACAAGACCTATAACCAGTATAAGCAACAATTCCGGTACTCCAAGTCCGAACAAAAGTTACACCTCCATTTGCAGGCTGATATAAGTTCACCTATCTGCCAGATAAAAAATAATAATTTAGGCATTTAACAATTCTACAGCTTTTGCAACTACATCAGCAT
>CAZSTU010000262.1:0-4018 GCA_964609745.1 uncultured Halanaerobiaceae bacterium | reverse complement strand
ATGGAAAATTTCTCATATTTATTGATCTTTTTTATGTAGGGGTTATTATAAAAATTATGCTAAGGATTATTGGAAACATAGATATAATGAATTTCATCGGGGTCGCGATCAGAATTTTTGGCAAAGTATGATTTGTCTTTATCAAAAGCAACTATGGTATCACACATACGATACATTCTCACCCACTTTTTCATTTGAAAAATAATTTACTGTTTCAACCCATGTTGTAGCAGTAGAATTATGGGCTTCATCTATTAATATCATATCAAAAAATTCATCATCCACTCTTTTTAACAAAGAAGATTCCAGGCGTTTTTGAAGTTTATGTACAATTGCATTAGACCAGCTCCATTCAATTTTTTATTAAATAGTGTCAAATGATTGCTAATTTCTTTTATTACTATATATATTTAACAGCTATTTCCATAAATTTTTCTAGATCATCTATGTTATTTAAAATAATTTCATATTCCAATTTCCTATCAAGTTCCAGATAATCATGAACCAATATATTTCTAAAACCAGCCATCTTCATTAGACTTTCTGATAACTCCTTATTTATAATTTTATTATCAGCCAGAATTTTAAATATATTTTTATTTGAATCTGGAGTTTTCAATTGTTGATCAGCAATAATATGATTACCAATATCAATTACAGATTCAATTGCTAAATGTAGGGCCCTTTCAAAACGAAAATATATATCCATTTCACTACTAAACTCTTCTTTACTATAATTGTCTACATCACTTAAATAATTAATTCTGTCTTCAAGATGCCTAATTCTCTCTAAAATAACATCTCTATCCACCATTACTATATTAACCTCCTTTTTTGATCCTCTGCAACATTCTCTCATTATGCAATTTTTTATAATATCTAAAATCAAAATGTTCTTTCAAAACTCTTGAAAAAAAAGGAGCATAGTTCATGTCATTGGAAATATAAATGATTTTTCCATATTTGACTATTTGATATTTCAAAAATGAATTTGCCTGATTAATTAAAATAACATCACATTCATTATCAAAATGTGATGAAAAAAAACTTATTAGTTCAGCTCTCAATTCAAGGGGATTTATTTTATTACAAAAATTATCATCTAGCAAAATAGCCATATCAATATCACTATTCTCAGTATAATCTCCTCTAGAACGGGATCCAAATAACATAAATAATTTAATATGATCAAATATATCTAATTCTGTTAGTTTATTTTTTAATTTCTTTCTTAGTTCCATAAGAATCATCCTTTTTTCTTAGATACTTTGTTGTTTTAAGTGAACCTCACCACCCAAATAAAATTGTTCGTATCCAATACATATTATAACTTATTTCAGTAAAAAATAAATAAAAATGAAAAATAAATTCATAATTTTTCCATTAAACTTTATGCTAGACAAAAAAACTCCCTACAGTACTAACAACATTAAAATACATTCACACCCAATCAATTTCACTTAAATTACATTTATTTATAGAAGCAAGTAATGGCTCAAACGATATGAATTTAACTTTTGCATTTGTATTTCTTAAATAATCACTTCTCCAAGCATATGAGAAAGAACCAGTTATTGTTGGAGTTTGTTGGAAAAACTATACTCTTAATACTGAATTTTTTCATTATCTTTTTCAATATTCTGGAGAGCTAAAAATTCAGGAATAACCCCATCAAAATCAAAAAATGTTCGTGTTATCCCATTCCGCCTTAACCACTACAAATCCGCCCTCACCATGACCATCCCTGAAATCCTGTATTTCTTCAATTTCCGGTAGTTGACCAAAAAGAGTCTGTACGGTTTCTAGATTTTTAAATCCCTGTTTTTTTAATTTCTTCATTACCCCTTCTGCAGAATGAAAAGTAGCCGGTCGATAAAACTTACTTTTCTCCTTTTTTTGCTGGTATACCTGACCCAGGGGGCTATCTTTATCTACAAAACCTATTATAAATAAGCCATTATCTTTTAATACCCTGCCGGTCTCTTTAAATGTTTGTTTGACATCATCCAGAAAACAAATAGTGGTTACCATCAATACAAAATCAAATTCATTATCCTCAAAAGGAAGTGATTCACCAGCTGCGTCATAAACCTCCAGGTCCTTCTCTTCAGCCATTTTGCGCATTTCTTCAGAAGGCTCCACACCAATTTCTATTCCCAGGGGTCGGGCAAATCTCCCGCTGCCGATACCTATTTCCATCCCTTTTTTTCCTTCAGGTATAAAATGCCTTACCGCCTTCAATTCAGACTTATAGGCAATTTCATTTTCTTCAAACCAGGCTTCATATTCGTCAGAGTGTTCTTCAAAAGGTTCTATTTTGGGCATTATAATTTTCCTCCTCACTCATTGGTTGACTAATATAATTTTATAGATAAATTATTCCCAGGTCAAGAAAGTGAATTATATCACTCCATAAATTTCCCAACTATTTATGATAATAAAGCTTTTAAATCGGACTTAAAAAATAAATGGGGGTTTCCCTGCCTGGTTGAGGTAAAAAATAAGCCCCGGATACTCTTTGATACAGGAGGAGATGAGAAAATTCTGTTACATAATATGAAAAACTAAATATTTCCCCTGAAACAATAAAGTAATTAAGACTGTACTTTAAATTAAACTGAAAAAATAGCAGAACAGGCTATGGTAAAAGCAAATAAAATAGCTAATTTATTAAAAAAAGGGTATAAGGTCAAAGAAGTAATACTATTTGGCTTTCTCCTAACTCGCTGTTTGTTGTTTTTGCCTAATATTAGTTCACCTTTAAGCATCTGGTGCTGTAATCTTAAATCAACTTGAGAGAAAATAACTATATCCATTTCACTATCAAGTAATTTTTCTAATTCCTCCATTAGTTCCAGCTTTAGATCAAAGGAACTAATTTTATCCTAATCATCTTTAAGCATTAAACCAAGGTCTATACCACTATTTGTGCTCTTTAGCTGTTATTATTTACAAATAGGTCGTCGTGTGGTATAATTTAATAAAGATTGTGCAAAATATAGTTTAAGGAGGTATCATCGTGCTGCAAGTAACTACTACCGAATTTAAAAGAAATTTAAGTAAATATCTTACTTTAGCAAATAAAGATGAAATCATCATTACCCGTAACGGTGTTCCTATTGCTCAAGTCTCTCCCCCAAAAGAAAAAAGTCTAGTAAATAAATTAATAGGTATTATTCCTGATGATGGTTATACCATTGATGATGCGAGGGAGGAGAGATTATTAGAGAATGAAAATAGTAATTGATAATAATGTTATTTTAGATGTTCTTCAAAATAGAGAACCCTTTTTTGAATTCTCCTCCAAAGTCTTAAGGTTAGTAGAAACCAACCATGCCAGAGGTTACATCACTGCAAATTCTATCACTGATATTTATTATATATTAAATCGTTCAATTAAAGATAAAGAACAAGTATATATCTACATGAATACTCTCCTGGAATTGATCGAAATCATTGATGTTACAGCTAAGGATGTCAAAAAAGCCCTACATCCCGAAGTAATTGATTTTGAAGACGAATTAATATCTGTTTGTGCAAATGGAGCAAGTATTGATTATATTATCACCAGAAATAACACAGACTTTACAAGCTCATCTGTTCCAGCTTTAACACCAGAAGATTTTCTAGATAAGTTTTTTGAAAACATTTAAATTTAAAATCTCTCATTTTTGACATTTATTTCTCCTTTTTTGTATCAATGAAAAAATAAAGATATTCAAAATAAAATTTTATCTTATAACTCCAATTGTTCTTTTTTTGTTGAAGTTCATCTAATTTTTTTGTCTGACATCTTCAACAAAACCTGACGCAATTCGGAACTCACCCGGTACCCTAGCGAGCGAAAGCGAGCTCGCTTCAATTTTACCGTCTGCAGATGTATCCTGTTTAGGCTTTTTTCTCTCGTGGATAAGGCCTTCAGCTTTGAGAACTCTATATACACTGGAAGGTTTTTGTGTTTGGCCATAAGTTTATGCTCCTCTATTATTGGTAAGAGGAAAGCAACATATATTATATT
>CAZSTU010000261.1:0-4025 GCA_964609745.1 uncultured Halanaerobiaceae bacterium | reverse complement strand
AAAAGAGGATGGGGTTTTGCGTAAAGTAATTGGTTAATTTGTAAGAGCACAAATATTATTAAAGTGTAAAATTGTGCGGAAAATACTAATACTACTGTTGAGGGTTGCTATGATTTCCGGATTGTCTGCTGTTGGTTATGTAGAAAAATTAGAGGAAAAGGTTGTTAGTTCATAATTAATGAATGGAATTGGTGAAAGAGGAGATGCTTATAAATCATCATTAAACTCTGCTCCCCAGATATTTAATTATTAAGCGTTTGTTGGCTTTAAATATGATTTTGCCTCCTTCCTGGTCTTAAGTGAAGGTTTATTTTGGAATAATAACTGTATTGTCTTTTATAGGTTGGACGGGAATTGCTAGAGTGGTGAGAGGACAGTTTTTGAGTTATCGCCAGAAGGATTTTGTGGATGCAGCCAGAGCCCTGGGTGCCAGAGATTTTTCTATTATGTTTAGACATATATTACCAAATACAATGAGTTATTTAATTGTGGCCGCTACTCTCTCCTTTCCCGGTATGATAATTGGTGAAAGTTCAATGAGCTTTCTGGGTCTTGGTATTAAAGAGCCGATGACAAGTTGGGGACTTTTATTAAGTGAGGCTCAGAAAATGTCTGTGCTAAAGGAAAGCCCGTGGCTTTTGATTCCCGGGATATTTATTATAATTACTGTTCTGGCCTTCAACTTTCTCGGAGATGCTCTGCGGGATGCTATTGATCCCTTTGCTGTTGATTAAATGAAAGGTTTGGTGATAAATGTGTCAAAATACAAACCGGGACTGGAAGTACTGCTTGAGGAAAGAATTAATATATTAAGAGGGTATAAGGTAGGACTTGTTACAAACCATACCGGTTTAACTACGGAATTTGATAATAATATAGATTTATTATCAGAAAAGTCTGAAGTTGATTTAATTAAATTATTTGGTCCCGAACACGGTGTGAGAGGTAATATTGAAGCAGGGGATAAGGTTCAGGACAGTAGAGATAAAAGAACTGGTCTTCCAGTCTATAGCTTATATGGAGACAATAAAAAGCCATCTTCTGAAATGCTGGATGGTCTGGATGTATTGTTGTTTGATATACAGGATATTGGTGTCAGGTTTTATACTTATATCAGCACCTTATTTTATTGTATGGAAAGTTGTGCGGAAAATGACATAAAATTTATTGTGCTGGATAGATTAAATCCACTGGGAAGAAAAGTAGAAGGAAGTATTAGAAAAAAGGATTTCGAATCATTTATTGGTCTTTACCCACTACCACATAGACACGGCATGACTGCTGGAGAACTGGCCTTATGGGGCAGGAACAAGTTTAACCTTAAGCTGGATCTGGATATAGTAAAATTAAGGGGATGGCAGGGGCAGTATTTTGATCAATTGAATGAATTCTGGGTTCCTCCATCTCCCGGTATACCGCATTTTAATACTGCCTTGATTTACCCCATAACATGCATACTTGAAGGAACTAATATTTCTGAAGGTAGAGGCACAGCCAATCCTTTTGAATATATTGGTGCTCCCTGGATAGACCCCTATTTATTAAAGGAGGAAATTTCTAAAAACAATCTAGAGGGTATTAAGTTTAGACCTGTATTTTTCAAACCTGCTTTTTCCAAACACAAAAATAAAGATTGTGGTGGTCTGCAACTTTTTGTATCGGATAGAAATAAATTGGATACTTATTTAACCTCACTAACTATAATAAAAATAATATTTGATCTTTATCCAGACAGGACAGATTGGCTTAAGATCGGTTCAGAGAATAGATATTTTGTTGATTTGTTGATGGGTGATAATAGTCCCAGAAAAAAACTGGAAAATGGATTATTACCACAAGATATCATAAACTCGTGGAATAAAGAAAAAAAAGAGTTTATAAAAGAGAGAAAGCAATTTTTGCTCTATTGATGATTTTTCTATATTTATTTATTGCCCTCGAAAAAATTTCGGGGGTTTTTCAATAATGATTTACCCCGGGGGGGAATAAATAATGAAGATAGAAGAGGTCATTGAAGATATGTCGCTTAAACAGAAAGTTGGACAGCTTTTTCAGGTTGGTTTTTCCGGAACTGAAATAACACCTGAGATTGAAGAATTAATAAGGGAAGATTATATAGGGGGTATAATATATTTCAGCAGGAATATAGAAAACCCTGTACAACTGGCTGAACTTTCCAATAAATTACAGAGAATAGCTATGGAAAGTGATTTGGGAATTCCCCTAATACTATCAGCAGATCAAGAAGGGGGAATAGTGACCCGCCTGCAGGGTGGTACACATTTCCCGGGTAATATGACTATTGGAGCCAGCCGGTTGCCTGAAATGGCTCGTAAAGCAGGAAAAGCTACTGCCAGAGAATTAAAAGCTGCGGGAATAACTATGAACCTTGCACCTGTACTGGATGTCAATAATAACCCGGATAATCCTGTAATTGGAGTACGTTCTTTTGGAGAGGATCCGGAGCTTGTAGCAGA
This sequence comes from uncultured Halanaerobiaceae bacterium, assembly GCA_964609745.1. GTDB lineage: Bacteria > Bacillota > Halanaerobiia > Halanaerobiales > DATFIM01 > CAZSTU01. Next base: position 1,548 of record CAZSTU010000261.1, on the reverse strand, counting down.
TATGGGTAGTGCATATGTTAAGGGACTGCAGAAAGAAGGGGTTATGGCCTGTGGAAAACATTTTCCGGGTCATGGAGATACAGCGGTTGATTCCCATCTGGATCTGCCGGTTATTGATCATAGTCAGGACCGACTGAATAGAGTCGAATTATTTCCTTTTAAAAAAGCAATTTCAGAGAAAATAGATAGTATAATGACAGCTCATATATATTTTCCCACAATTGAACCACGTAAAGGCGTGCCTGCTACCTTATCCAGAGCAGTTTTAAAGGATTTATTGAGAGAAGAGCTTGGTTTTGAGGGGATGATTATAACGGATTGTATGGAAATGGAGGCAATTACTTCTACAACCGGTACTGTGGAGGGAGCTATTAAAACTCTGGAAGCAGGCAGTGATACTGTATTAATCTCACACAGTTATCCAAAGCAGAAAAAGGCAATAAAAGCTGTTATTAAAGCAGTTAAAGGGGGCAGGTTAAAGAAAAAAAGAATAAATAATTCTGTTAAAAGAATTTTAGGGCTAAAGAAAAAGTATATTTCACTTAATAAAAAACCTGAAATAAATAACTCTCAATTTGATAAAAAATACAGTCTTAAAGTTGCAAAAGAAATTTCACGCAGAGGGGTAACTTTAGTTAAGGATGAAAAAAAATATATTCCTCTAAAAAATAGTGAAAATATTTCCGTGAAAGTAATAGACTTTAATATGGGTAGAATTTCACCCGTAGAGCAGGATAAAAAAGGAGAAAATAGACTGGTATATTTTTTAAGAGACAAAGGAATACAGGTGAAGCATATTACTTTAAATAAAGGAGATAAACTTCCTGATTTTAAAGAAAAGAGTTTAGAAAAGAGTTTTACAATAATTTGTACTTATGATGCTGTTAAAAATAAATATCAAAGAGAGGTAGTAAACAAGTTATCTAAAGATCAGCTGATAGTAATAGCCCTGAGAAATCCATATGATTATGAATTATTTGATGACATTTCAACATTCATAACAACCTATGATCATTCCCCCACAAATTTGCAGATAGCAGCAGAAATATTAGTGGGTGAGTTAGAACCTGCAGGCAGTTTACCTGTAACTTTAGAAGATCATTGAGGTGGATAAATTGTATTATAAAATTTTAACTTCCTATGAAGAAATTTTAGAGGGAATAGAACTCTGGAATAATTCAGTGGATAAGATGGTTATAAGAGAAGAATTAATAAAACAAAATGTATTTTCCCCTTTTAGTGGGGTGAATGTTGTGGGCATGGGAGGATTTAATGAAAGAAGTATGGTTTCTTTTGTTTTATTGAAATATTTAACATTAAAAATAAAAAATTATTGTGATAAAGACCGTGGATGGATTAGTCTGCTGGCGGTTGATAGAGATAAAAGAAATAAAAATATCTTATGGGAAAATATTTTAGTAAGGGCGGAAAATTTTTTGCAGAGTAAGGGATGCAAAAATATTTATTTCGGTGGAGATCCTCAAAATTTTATCCCTGGTTTACCCCATATATTGATTTCTGATTATCTCTCCATTTTTAAAAAACATA
>CAZSTU010000260.1:0-4029 GCA_964609745.1 uncultured Halanaerobiaceae bacterium | reverse complement strand
AGGGAAAAAACAAATACTTTAAAAAACCGCAAAAAGAAATTTACAATCCTCTTGCCTATCGTGAAACTGAGAGAATAATATATAAAAAATTCAATAAAAAACCGCTTTCAGCTCCCTTTGATAGGCTTGGTAATAATAGTACTGTAGCCATTTCTCATTGCAGACTGTGGAAAGAAAAATATGGATTTAAGCTTAATCCCCAGGATATAAGTGAAAAAAATGAAGAGGGAGAAAATAGGATCATTATTGAGGTATACCCCTCACTTTTGAAGGATGAAAAATTTTATGATATTGAAAAAAGGATGAGAGAGAGGATCCCTGCAGAAGTGAAAAGAGGAACAGATGCCTATGATGCATCACTTTGTTCATTAATGGCCCTTTCTAAAGAGGTTGAAGATAAACAACTGGATATACCGGAACCTGCAGGCCCGCCTGAGGGTTATTCTAAAACTGAAGAGGGATGGATATTTCACATAGAAAAATAAAATATGGGGAGAAATTATTCTCCCCATATAAAAATTATCTATAAAGTTTTTGATAATATTCATTGAGCATTCTGCGTGCTGAAAACTGTTGATAGGTCGAGTCGATACTGGACTGCATCATTTTAATCCAGCGTTCTTTATCTTCATAATATACCGGCACAACTTCTTTGAGTAAGACTTTATAGAGGGAATCAAGATCATGTTCATCCTGTCCCTCACCCACATATCCATCACCAAACTGCCAGCCATTTTTCCCGTGTTCACAGACTTCAGGCCACCATCCGTCAAGAATACTTAAGTTTAAAACACCATTCATGGCTGCCTTCATGCCTGAAGTTCCACTTGCTTCCTGAGGACGACGGGGGTTATTAAGCCAGATATCTACTCCCTTTGTCATTAATTTAGCCACTTCAATATCATAATCTTCTATGAACACCACTGATTCAGGATATTTATGTGACATATGGATTAAATGTGCGACCATTTCCTTACCTGAGTTATCTTCGGGGTGGGCTTTCCCTGAAAATATAAGTTGAATTTTATTATTTTCAAGATATTCTCCGATGATTTCCGGTTTTCTAAAAATTAAGTCCGGCCTCTTATAGGTTGCAGCCCGCCGGGCAAAGCCGATCGTCAGTCTATCTTTACGCAGGCTGACTGCATTTTTTATCTTAATATACCTTATTAATTCATCTTTATGTTGTTGGTGTAATTTCCACAGTTTTTCGCTATCATCATAATTGGAGATGATTGTGTGGTCCACCCATGTTTTTCTATTAATTCCATTGGTGATAGCCTTTATAGGGGCTCTGTTGTCTACTTCACCCCACATTTTTTCAGCAGTTTTACCGTGGAGTTGAGAGACTGCATTTGCTGCCCGTGATAGGCGAAGACCGGCCACAGTCATGTTGAAGGGGTCACCCCCAATTTTTTTCATTTGATCATATGTTAGCCCGTTAAAGGCATTTAACTCTCCCAGCAGTTCAAGACTGTGTGCTTCATTACCTTCCTTTACGGGAGTATGAGTAGTAAAGACTATTTCCTTTCTGGTTTGTTCCCAGGCTCTGTCAAACTCAATCCCTTTTTTCATTTTTTCTTTGATTAGTTCTGTACCTGCCAGTACTGCATGACCTTCATTAAAGTGAAATACATCAATATTTAAGTCTAATTCTCTTATAGCCTTTACTCCACCAATACCTAAAAGTATTTCCTGAGATATTCTTTTTTCCCGTGAACCAATATATAGTTTATCAGTAACCATTTGATCTTTGTTATTTTGCGGTAAATTGGTGTCCAGAAGATAAAGTGGTGTATTACCATAACCAGTAAGTTTCCAGACTTTAGCAAATACTGTCTGTTCTTTTATGGGCACTTCAATAGTTACCCCTGTATCTTCCAGTTCATCGTATATATCCTCATATGTTGGATAGGCATCATAGGGAAAGTTATTATCACCTATTAATTGTTTTGTATATCCCTTTTTCCAGAGAAGCCCAATGCCAATAATTGGATAATATGTTTCATTTGCAGTTTTTAAAATATCACCTGCCAGTACGCCCAGTCCACCGGCATAAATTCTAAGATTTTTATCAAGACCAAATTCCATACAAAAGTAAGCTACATTAGGATTTTTGTTTTTTGTTTCAACCATTAATTTTCCTCCTTATACTACTGCATTTTTTTCTATTACAACCGGGAAGTTTTCACTTCCTTTGAATTCTCCACCTTGTTTTATTCTGGCATTTTTGTCCATTATTACATTATTGAGCTTGGCATCACGATCTACTGTTGATTTTTGCATGATAATGCTATTTTTTACTTCAGCACCCTTTTTGATGGTAACTCCTCTAAATAAAATGCTATTTTCCACATTTCCTTCTACAATACAACCATTTGCAGCTATAATATTTTTAGTCTGCCCGTGGTTGCTGAATTTTGTTGGAGCTTCATCTTTTGGTTTGGTATATATTTGATTTTTGAAAAAGGCATCATTTCTAATATCATAATCGAGTAGTTCAAGGCTGTTTATGAAATAGCTCGATAATGAGTTTATATTTGCCATATATCCCTTAAAAGGATAGGCTTTTATCTCGTATTTATCAAGATTTTTAATAATACCATCTTTGATGAAATCCCATAGTCCTTTAGAATAACAGTCATCAATTATGTCAATTAGCAATTCCTTTTTCATTATAAATTTCTCTAAAGCAATTTTATTGTATGTTTTCCTTTCAGGACTGACTTTCATGTCAACAACTCTGTCATCTTTGTTTGTCTCGATTACTGTTTGATTTTTACTTTGTTCAGGATTAGAAATTTGTTTATAAATTGTTGTAATATCTGCTCCGCTTTCAAGGTGATATTCGAAGGCTTCATTAAATGTCATATTACAGATAATATTGGAACTAACAATTAACACATATTCTTGACTGCTACGGTGTAAATAATCAAGATTTGTCTGCAAACTGTCTATGTCTCCCCGGTAAAATCTATTATTCTTATAACTCTGTGCAGGTGGAAGTATAAAAAGTCCATCACGTTTACGATCAAGATCCCAGGCTTTTCCAGGTCCTATGTGATCCAGAAGGGAACGAAATTTATTTTCAAGGAAAATACCTACATTGATAATTCCTGAATTGACCATATTAGAAAGAGGAAAATCAATCAGTCTATAACGACAGCCAAAGGGGACGGAGGCCAGGGAGCGGTGATTTGTTAGATCCTTTAAGACTTCTTCTTCCTGTACATCATTAACAATCCCCATAACATTTTTCATAAATAACTCCTCCTCTCGATTTTGATCTGTTGAGTGTGAATTTCCAATTATTCAACAACTGATCCATTCTTTATGTTGGTTCCCCGTGATAAAGTCATATTATCTGCTACAACAGTTATATCCGGATTTATCAAATCATCAGCTCCAACATTACAATTATCCTTTATCTGAACATCGTGACAGATTATTGACTTTTTGATATGACATCCTTCACCTATTTTTGTATTGGGAAGAATTACGGAATCTTCGACAATTGAATTTTCACCAATCGAGGAACCGAAAAATATTACAGAGTTTTTAACAGTACCCTCGATTTTGCTTCCTTTATTTATCAATGAATGGTCTACATCTGCATTTTTAGAAATAGAAAGTGGTGGTTGATTGGGATTTAAACTGGATATGATCCAGCTTCTATCATAAAGATCAAGTCCTGAATCCTTATGAATTAAATCCATATGTGCCTTCCAGTAACTATCAATAGTACCTACATCCATCCAGTAACCATCAAACTTATAGGCATATACCTCAAGCTGATCATTCATTAAAGTAGGTATAATATCATGACCAAAATCACCGGAAGAATCTGGATTTTTACTGTCTTCTATAAGGTAGTCCTTAAGTAAAGGCCAGTCAAAAATATAAATACCCATTGAAGCTAAATTACTTTTTGCTTCATCCGGTTTTTCCTGGAATTCAATAATCTTATTAATATCATCAGTATTCATAATTCCAAAACGGTGAGTTTCTTCCCAGGGGACTTCAATAACT
>CAZSTU010000259.1:0-4071 GCA_964609745.1 uncultured Halanaerobiaceae bacterium | reverse complement strand
ATATTATAACACTATATATTAGTTATTGATTATATAATGAACTTGAAATTTTGCAGGGAAAGAGTATTATATAAACAAAGGTCAAAATTAGTCAAAGACAAATTCCTGGAGGTAGAAAAATGGCAAGCCTATCAGATCAAATCGAAAGCTATCTGCGCAATCTTCTTAAAAATTATGAAGGGCAGGTTGAGATCAAAAGAAATAAACTGGCGGACAATTTTGACTGTGCACCCTCCCAGATTAATTATGTTCTCGATACCCGTTTTACAGTTGAAAGAGGTTATATTGTTGAAAGTCAGCGGGGTGGAGGGGGTTATGTTCGTATAATAAAGGTTGAGATTGATTCTGAAACGGAAATTTTGAAGAAGATTATTGCCCGTCTGGATGATGCTGTGACTCAGCGGGAAGCAGTAGGTATCATAGAAAGATTATATGATAATGATGTTATTAATGAAAGAGAAAAATTCCTGATGCAGGTAGCAGCCAATAGAAGAATACTGGGTATAGATTTACCTTATAGGGATTTCATCAGAGGTAGAATATTGAAAGGAATGCTGGAGGTAATCCTTAAATATAGGGATAGGGAGTGATTCTTATATGATGTGTCAGAAATGTGGACAGAAAGAGGCTACTGTTCATTTAACCAGAATAGTGAATGGTGAAAAGACAGAACTTTATTTATGTGAAGATTGTGCGGAAGAGATGGGGCATATTTCCATTACTTCCGGTGATCCATTTTCCTTTAATAACTTATTGGCTGGTATTTTAAAGCCGGAAATTGGAGGAACTTCCCTGACTACAGGTAAGGAAAAATATAGTTGTGATAGATGTGGTATGACCTATGAAGAATTCAGTAAAAAAGGTGTTTTTGGTTGCCCGGACTGTTATGATAAATTTGCAGATCGTCTTGAACCCTTAATAAAAAGAATTCATGGCAGCAGCCGTCATGTTGGTAAAATACCGGAAAGACAGGCAGGGGATTTAAAAATTCGCAAGAACATTGCCCAGTTGAGAGATAAAATGCAGGAGGCAGTAGAAAAAGAAGAATTTGAAAAAGCTGCAGAATTGAGAGATGAAATTCACAGCTTGGAGAATAAACTCGGGAGTGATTAAAATGTCCGGAGATAAGACAAAACCTAATTTAAGCAGATGGATAATAGATGAAGGGCCAGAAAGGGATGTAGTATTGAGCAGCAGAATAAGATTGGCCAGAAATCTTGCAGAAACCCCTTATCCCAATAGAGCTAGTGGAGAAGAACGCGCGAAAATATTGAATAAAGTTAAAAATGGAGCAGAAAATTGGGAAGATAAACTTCATTATCTCCAGATAGATAAATTGCCGGAAGTTGAGAGAGGACTACTGGTTGAGAAAAATTTGATTAGTCCTGAACTGGTTCAGCAGGGTAGTGAGAAGGGTCTACTTTTAGACGATAATGAGAGTATTAGTATTATGATTAATGAAGAAGATCATCTTAGAATTCAGGTCCTGAAATCGGGACTTCAGCTTGATGAGGCCTGGCAGAAGATAAATAATCTGGATGATTTTCTTGAAAAAAATCTAAATTATGCTTTTTCTAAAAGATGGGGCTATCTTTCTGCCTGCCCGACAAATCTTGGCACAGGTTTGAGGGCTTCAGTAATGGTTCATCTTCCTGCGCTGGCAATGACCGATAATATATCAAAAATGCTGGAGGCAGTTTCTAAGTTGGGTCTGGTAGTCAGAGGTATTTATGGTGAAGGCAGTGAATCTGTAGGTAATATTTATCAGATTTCCAATCAGGTTTCGCTGGGAAGCAGTGAAGAGGATATAATTGATAATTTAAAAAGTGTTACCGCCCAGATTATAGAATATGAAAAAAAATCCCGGGAAAATCTTATGAATAACCGCCGGATAGAATTGATGGATAAAATTAGGCGCAGTTATGGGACTTTAAAATATGCCTATAAAATTTCCAGTAATGAAGCCATGAAAATTTTATCCAGTGTTAAACTGGGAATAGATATGGGCATAATAGATGATGTAAATTCAGGGTTATTGAGTAAACTAATAGTATTGATAAGACCGGCCCATCTGCAGAAATATGTAGGAAAAGAATTATCAACTGTAGAAAGGGATATTAAAAGAGCTGAGCTGATACAAAAAATATTATCATCTGAGGAGGAATAAATATGTTCGGTAGATTTACAGAGAGAGCGCGTAAGGTTTTAAGCAGGGCCGAACAGGAGGCCAAGGCTTTAAACCATAATTATGTAGGAACAGAGCATATGTTGCTGGGTTTAGTAAAAGAAAGCCAGGGGGTAGCAGCCCGGGTTTTGACAGAAAGTGCGGGTATTGATGAGCAAAAGGTTGTAGAACAGATAAAAAATGTTATCGGTGAAGGGAAACAGCAGGTTAGTGGATCTATTGGTCTGACTCCGCGCTGTAAAAAAGTGTTGAACCTGTCAATGGATGAAGCCCGGAGACTCGGTCATAATTATATTGGTACGGAGCATATATTACTGGGATTAATAAGAGAAGGTGAAGGGGTTGCAGTCAGAATTATTTCTGAACTGGGTGGTGATTCTCAAAAAATCCGGGAAGAAGTAATTGAGCTTCTGGGAGGTAAAAACAATGTTCCCCAGAAAACTGCCGGGCAGGATAGTGACACCCCCAATCTTGATGAGTATAGCCGGGATTTAACCCAGCAGGCTGATGAAGGTAAACTGGATCCGGTAATTGGCCGGGATAAGGAGATAGAAAGAGTTATTCAGGTTCTGAGCAGAAGAACAAAAAATAACCCGGTATTGATTGGGGAACCGGGAGTTGGCAAGACGGCAATAGTAGAGGGACTGGCTGAAAGAATAGTTGAAGAAAATGTCCCGGAAATACTGCTTGAGAAAAGGGTTGTATCCCTTGATTTAAGTTCGCTGGTGGCCGGTTCAAAATACCGGGGTGAATTTGAAAAAAGGCTAAAGTCTGTTATGAATGAAATTATTGAGAGTGGAGAAATAATACTTTTTATTGATGAAATGCATACTCTGGTTGGAGCGGGAGCGGCAGAAGGTGCTATAGATGCTGCCAATATTTTAAAACCAGCCCTAGCCCGGGGAGAGTTGCAGGCAATAGGAGCTACAACTCTGGATGAGTATCGTAAATATATCGAAAAAGATGCTGCTCTGGAAAGAAGATTTCAGTCAATATTAATTGAAGAAAATACTCCGGAAGAATCAATTGCAATTATCAAGGGGTTGCGTGATCCCTATGAGGCCCATCATAAAGTTAAAATTACTGATGAGGCAATTAAAGAAGCTGTCAATCTTTCTCATCGTTATATTGCAGATAGATTTTTGCCGGATAAGGCAATTGATCTTATTGATGAAGCGGCGTCCAGAGTTCGTTTGCAGACAAATACGCGGCCTCCGGAGTTCAAAAAGTTGAGTCAAAAGCTAGAAGAAGTAGAAAAAGAAAAAGAGGCGGCAGTAAAAAGTCAGGAATTTGAAAAAGCAGCCGACCTGCGGGATAAGGAAAAAGAATTAAAAAGAAAACTTGATGATATAAAAGATGACTGGAAACAGGAAAAAGACCTCAAAGATTCAGTTGTAACTACAGAAGATGTAGCCCAGATTGTTTCCAGCTGGACCGGCATACCCGTAAATAAACTGGAAGAAAAAGAAACTGAAAAACTGCTGCGTCTGGAAGATGAGCTGCATAAAAGGGTTATTGGACAGGATGAAGCAATCAAGGCTGTATCTGAGGCGGTAAGAAGGGCCCATGCCGGTCTTAAGGACCCCAAGCGCCCAATAGGTTCCTTCATATTCCTGGGGCCGACCGGTGTTGGTAAAACAGAACTGGCCCGGACTCTGGCTGAAGCTATGTTCGATGATGAAGATGCTATGGTTAGGATTGACATGTCTGAATATATGGAAAAACATTCTGTTTCAAGGCTTGTTGGTTCTCCCCCCGGATATGTAGGTCATGAGGAAGGTGGGCAACTGACAGAACCAATAAGGCGCAGACCATTCTCAGTGGTTCTTTTTGATGAAATAGAAAAAGCCCATCCGGATGTGTTTAATATCTTGCTACAGATTTTT
>CAZSTU010000258.1:0-4130 GCA_964609745.1 uncultured Halanaerobiaceae bacterium | reverse complement strand
GTATAGAGGAAAAAAAGATTATGAAAAAGCCGTAAAAATAATAAGAAATTATTTTAAAGAAGGGGAAAAGGTCAAAGATGATTATAGTATTGGACTTGAAATAGAACATTTTGTGTTAAAAAAGAAAAATTATAAAGCAGTTTCTTATTATGAAAGTGATGGTATAGCAGATATTTTAAAGTTTCTTGCTAAAAAAAATAGGTGGGAACCTTTATATGAAAATGAAAATATAATTGGTTTAAAGTCAAAAGATGCCTCAGTTTCTCTTGAGCCCGGGGGGCAGGTTGAATTAAGTATATCACCACAAATTGATCTCAAGGTAATAGAAAAAATTTATTTATCTTTTTTGCAAGAAATTATCCCTCTCTTAGAAAAAAGGGATTATTATTTAGTTAATATTGGTTATCAGCCTCTTAGCTTAATTAAAGATATACCTTTATTGCCCAAAAAAAGATATAAATTTATGTATGATTATTTTAAAAATACAGGTACATATGCTCATAATATGATGAAAGGTACAGCTTCTTTGCAGGTTAACCTTGATTATAGTAATGAAAAAGATTATGTGGAAAAATTTAAAATTGCTAATTTTTTATCTCCTCTCATTTATTATGTTTTTGATAATAGTCCCTTTTTTGAAGGAAAAAAATGCAATAATTGTAGTATAAGAGCAGTTATTTGGGATAATTGTGATGATCAAAGATGTGGTTTTTCTCCTGAACCTTTTGATGAGTATTTTGGTTATGATAGCTATGCTGAATATTTATTAAATATTCCACCTATTTTTATAAAAAAAGAAGGGAAATTAAAATATACTGGAAATAAATTATTTAAAGAAATATTTGATCCCCATGATTTTTCCAAAAAAGAGATAGACCATATTGTGACAATGGCTTTTCCTGATGTAAGAACAAAACAATATATTGAAATAAGAATGGGCGATTCTCTACCCTATCCTTATAGTCTGGGATATGCTGCTTTCTGGAAGGGATTGTTTTATAATCAGGATAATTTAAATTTACTTTATAGACAATTGCAAGAGTTAGGCAAGAAAAATATAATATCAATAAAGAGACAGATTAAAAATGGTAATAATAATATTATTTTTAATAATAAAGGTATATATGAATATTTTCAGGAATTATTTAATATGGCAGAAGACGGTTTAGAAGAAAAAGAAAGGGATTATTTATATAGTTTAAAGGAATTTATTGATAAAAAAATTAAGCCTAAAGATTATATACTGCAAAAAATTAATAAAGATACTAAAATAGATTTAAATTGGTGTGTTTCCAATAATTTAATAGGAAAGTAATGGTGACCATGTTTATCCCCCCCGATAGATTTACTACTGCAGGGGGATTATTATTTAAATAAAACTTATTTATTCATTATTACCTAAAATCATAACATATTAGATATATTTAAAGGATTTTTGTACTTTATATAGAAATAATACATTAATAAAAGCTATAATAGTTATCAATTATATTTTTAGAATATTATTATATTTAAGGAGGTTAAGACAGATGAAAAAGATGGGAGAAATGCTTCTTAAAAAAAATGAATTTTCAGAAATTGTCATGGGCGATACAGCTTTGGTTAGAGCTATGGTTGAATCAGGGACAGATGTGGTTACCTCTTACCCTGGTTCACCAATGCCTGAAACAGCAGAAGCTATAAGATCAATACCTGCAGATAAAAGACCTTTTTATTTTGAATTTTCAGCAAATGAAAAAGTTGCTACAGAGATAGCCTTTGGAGCATCAATTAATGGTCATCTTTCCACGGTTTTTTTCAAAAGTGTTGGACTTAATGTTGCAGCAGATAGTTTTGTACAGTTAAATTTAATGGAATTAAAGGGTGGTATGGTTGTAGTTATTGGGGATGATCCCGGAGCAAATTCATCACAAAATGAACAGGATAACAGACATTATGCTCAACTTGCTTATATTCCTGTATTAGAACCGTCAACACCCCAGGAAGTATATGAAATGTATAAAAAGTCGGTAGAAATTTCACAGGATAAAAAAATGCCGGTAATACTCAGGATGAGTACTCATGTCTGTCATGCCAAAGAAAAAATTGAATTTTCAAATTGGGTAAAAAAAGATTTTAATAGAAAACCAGATTTTTCAAATAAGGAATATAATTATGTACCAATAACTTCTAAAGTATTTCCCATGAAAAGAAATGGTTTAAAAAAGATAAAAAAAGTTACAAAAGAAAATGATAGAAAATATGGCCTGTATAAAACAGAAGATAATAACTCAAATAGAGGTATTATCACAGCAGGAGTACCTTATCTTTCTTTACGAGATGTTCTTGTAAAAGCATCCAGTAAACCTGATATTTTAAAACTTGGAATGATTTATCCACTGCCAAGAAAGCAAATTATAAAATTTCTAGAAAATCATAAAGAAGTTAAAGTACTGGAAGAACTTGATAATGTAATAGAAAAGGAAATAAAAGTAATAGCATTTGAAGAAAAAGTAGATGTTAATATTATTGGAAAAAAAGATATTGAAGACTGGATAGGTGAATATAAGCCAGATAAAGTATATAAAGTTTTGAAAAAAACCTGGCCAGATTTATTACCTGATAAAGAATTTTCAGCTTTTAATACACCAATAAAGGAGAGGCCTCCTCAAATGTGTCCTGGATGTGGGCATCGCTCGGCGTTTTATGCCATTAAACAGGTTCTGGATGAGGAGGATATCACAGTGGCTGATATTGGCTGTCATACTCTTGGATTTTTACCTCCATATGCAATGGGTGAAGTTTTATTATCAATGGGACATTCTACGGCAACCGGTTCAGGACTTTCATTATTCAATAATAGTAGAAAAGTTGTTGCCTTTTTGGGTGATTCCACATTGTTTCATGCTGGTTTGCCAGGAATAGTAAATGCTGTTTTTAATGATCATAATTTAACCCTGGTTATTATGGAAAATGGCACTACAGCTATGACCGGACATCAAAACCATCCTGGTTCGGGGGCAAATTTCAATCAAGAAAGTGAACCACTCAAAATCAAGCAGGTTCTGGAAGGACTTGGTGTTGAAAATATATATTCTATTGATACTTATGCTCAAAAAAAATTAAAGGAAAAGATGAAACAAGCACTGGCTAATAAAGAATTTAGTGTAGTTATTGCCAGCCACCCCTGTATGCTTAAATTTACAAGGGAAGCAAGGAAAAAAGGAACATATAGAGATAATAAAGCGGTAATTGATCAAGCAAAATGTGAAAGAATAAATGATTGTGTCAGCGACTTTGGCTGTCCCTCCTTTCAAGTTGACAGAGATGGAAAAGTTACTGTACATTCAGATTTATGTATAGGAGATGGATCCTGTCTGCAGACCTGTCCGGTAACTGCAATAAATATTGAAGATAATAAAGGAGGAAATAACTGATGGAAAAAAGTAAAGATTATCTGGATATTTATTTAATAGGGGTTGGTGGTCAGGGTATAGGTTTATTGAGTGAAACCCTGATCAGAGCTGCTGACTATGCTGATTATCATGTACGTGGGGTGGATACTCATGGTCTGGCTCAAAGAGGAGGAACGGTAAGATCGCATTTAAGGATTGGTAAAAATATATATTCTCCTTTAATTCAAAAAGGAGAGGCAGATCTGGTGGTGGCTCTTGAAGTATATGAAGCATATCGTGGGATTTTTACCTATCTAAAAGAGAAAGGTACACTTATATATTATGATACTGTTTGGCAACCCTTAAATATAAGAATGGGGGAGAAGGAAAGAATAAATCAGGAAATGATTGAAGAGGCTTGTAAAAAACGAAAAGCCAAATCAATTAGGGTTTTTGATGAAGATCTTGATGATACAAGGATGCAGAATATGGTAATAATTGGTGAAATGGCTTCAAAAGAAATTATTAAGGGGATATCGATAGATAATTATAAAAAAGCTTTAATGGACCTTATGCAGGGCAAAATGCTGGAAAATAATTTAAATCTTTTTAACACATTAATTAGTTAAATTTTCTTGACAAATAGTTTAATGACAGCTATAATGTAAATAATGAGATAAAAATTAAGTAAATATGGTTTTCCCCGATAGCTCAGTTGGTAGAGCGAGTGGCTGTTAACCACTTTGTCGCAGGTTC
>CAZSTU010000257.1:0-4156 GCA_964609745.1 uncultured Halanaerobiaceae bacterium | reverse complement strand
AGCTTTATGAAACTCGAAAATCAACCTAAATATTGATAAATATACTTTTTGTGGTGTTATCAATATATTAATTTATGATAATTCCTCAAAAAATTCTATAATCTCTCCATCTGGACCTTTACAAAAAGCAATTTTTACTTTTTTAACTGGTTCAGAAGGTATTTCAAGCTCCTGTGGCTGCTGTGTTATCTCTGCTCCGGCATTTTGGGCCTTGGTCAAAGCCTGCTCACAATCACTGGTACTGAAAGCCAGATGAAGATAAGCTCCATTTTGTATTTCCTTTTCTCTTCCTTCAAATATTTCTAAATAATTTTCATTTCCCGTGTTCACCATGGCTGCTCTTTTGCCATCATCCATTTCCCACTCCAGATCAATATCGAAATTTAATCCCTGAACATAAAACTCAATTGTTTGCTCATAATCATCTGCTTTTAAAGCAAGGTGGTGAAATCCATTTATATTATTCATTTAATTTCCTCCTGTAATATTCATATATTTATAAAGTCCGGTTTCCGTTATAAAAATTATTCATTAATTTTATGTTACACATTACTTGAATCACTTAAGTGATTCAAGTAATGTGTAATCTACTTCCACCGGTTTTTTCTTCTGGTCAGACTCCAGAATAGCCAGTATAATTAAAGAAGTTTTTACAGCATCTTTTACAGAAACTAAGAATTCTTTTCCAGATAACAAATTTTCTACAAAATGTAAAATGCTTTTATAGGCAAAACCTTCTGCTTTCCCATGAATAAAATGATTAACCAGTATATCAGGATTTTCATGTTCCTGTTGATTATACATTTCTATAAGCCGATTATTTGTGGGATCGATATTTATGATACCTTCTGAACCGGTCATATTAAATTTAATATCATTGACATTGGGGTGATTATTGGGAGTTATCCAGCCATTTTCAATTGTCGCAATTGCCCCCTTCTCAAATTCAAGAGTAGTCTGGTAGATGTCAGTAGTATCAACACCTTCATCCACCAGAACCCCTTTGTGAGAAACTGAATAAACTCGTTTAACATTATCTTCAAAAAGCCAGTTCAGGGTATCTATAGTATGGCTGCCCAGAAACCAGAGTATAGAAGATTTTTCGGCCCAGGGTAATAAATCAGTAGCCACCCATTTAATATCATTTAAACGAAAATATGAGCTAACCGGAACTCCAATTTCATTGTTTTCAATTTTTTCTTTTGCCTTAGCAAAGGGAGGATTCCAGCGATTATGAAAATCAACCATCATCCTGATATCATTCTCATTATATATCTCTATAATATCTTTAATCCCTTTTTTAGTTGTGGCCAGAGGTTTTTCTAAAAGAATATCTTTTCCAGCCTCAGCACAGGCAACAACTATCTCAGGGTGTGTAAAATCAGGAGTTACAATTGCTACTGCATCAAAATGATGTGTTTTTAACATTTTTTGATAATCTTCATAAACACCGGAAACAGAAAATTTTGCTGCCACCTTTTGGGCTTTTTTTATATCCAGGTCACAAATTGCTGTTAAATCAACCCTCTTGTCCTGGTCATATAAATAAGCATGGGTTTCTCCCCAGGTACCGGCTCCAATAAGGGCCATTGTTATTTTTTCCTGTTCTTTATATTTGTTGTTTTGCATAAGTTTCCCTCCCAAAAATAGCTTATATTTTTGGAATATTAATTTCAACCTCTTTGTTCTTGCGGGCTGATCTTAAAATACCATCAATTATAGCCTGATTGCGAAGTATTTGACTTCCAGGAATGGGAGCCGGATCATTATTAATTACCGCCTGAACAAAATCATTTACTTTGGCAGTAAATATATTTTTGTTTGTACCTTTAATAGGAATCGGACTTTCAGTTTGATGACCTTTGATATCATGGAAAAGTGAAATTGAACCTACACCACCATCCCAGGCTCCTGACCAGGTACCACTACCACTGGGAGTACATTTTAAGCCAGCATCCTGGCCCAGAAAAAATGTGGCTCCCATACTGTCCAGATGCATGGCCCAGGATATTTTGAAATATAGGACAATATCATTTTCTAATCTGATCAAAGCTGTTCCAAAATCTTCTACACCGAAATCTTCTGGATCCCAGCCAGAACTATATTTAGAAGAAGTTCCAAAATGGTCTGAAGAATTAGCACTAACAGTTAAAGGTTTAGGATAACCTAATGCATTTAAAGCCATATCCAGAGAGTAGCAGCCAATGTCAGCTATGGCCCCAAAACCGGCTTTGTCTTTCTGGATAAATGTACCACCGGGAATACCTCTCCTTCTCCCCCCACCTGTTTCTACATAATAAATATCCCCCAAAATACCGGATTGAACTAACCTTTTAATCTCCTGCATATTGGGATCATAACGGGGTTGAAATCCTATAGATAGAATTTTATCATTTTTTTTAGCTGCTTTCACCATCTCTACTGACTCTTCTAAGGTAACACTCATTGGTTTTTCACAAATTACATCCAGACCAGCATTTAAGGAATCAACAGTTACTTCAGCATGAGTAGTATTATATGTACATACACTCACGGCATCCAGGTCTAACTTACTTAACATCTCTTTGTGATTTTCAAAAGTTTTTGCTGACTTAAAGTTATTATTTTTTGCATATTTCTTAGCCTTTCCGGGAACAATATCACATAAACCAACTATTTCTGCTTCCGGAATATCATGATAAGCCCGGGCATATGAACCTGCTATGCCCCCTGTTCCAATAATACCAATTTTAATTGATTTTTTACTCATTTTAATTATCACCTTTCAGAATAAAATATTTTTTTGTTTTTTATCAAGCAAAATATATTTCCAATGATAGCTTCTTGATAAATATATACAGTTATAATAGCACCTATACTTTTGTTATCACAGGAAATAATTTACACTATGGTTTTTGAAAAAGCTAATTTTTTATTTCATATTTTTGGTCATTTTTGCTGGATTCATATATTCCGTGTATAATTTCAATACTTTTGATACCTTCTTCTGCTGTTACATAATCCTGTCTGTTTTCCCGAATGTTATTATAAAAATCGGTAATTAAGCTTTCATGACCCTGGCCCCAGTATGATTTAAATTCATCATTTCCCTCTTCTGAACGCAGGTCAATTGAACCATCTTCTTTTTCTAAAATTAAATTATTGTTTTGCAATTTTAGTAAACCTTCTTCTCCATGAATCTCAATTTCTACAGGAGAATTTGTGCTAAAACAATTACTGGCAAAAAAGATGCCTTTTTTATTATCTTTGAAAAATAAGGTGGCATCAGCTGTATCTTCAACTTCAATTGATTCTATTACCCGGGTATCAAAATTACCCTTTACAGCCTCTAACTCTCCACCCAGCCACTGAACAAGGTCCAGAGTATGGATAGCCTGATTGATTAGTACTCCTCCACCTTCAGTTTCCCATTTACCTCGCCATTCATCCTGAAGATAATAATCATCATTTCGATACCAGGTTACTATACCTTTAATTCCTTTGAGCTTACCCAGCTCCCCCTTTTGTATTAATTGCCTGGCTTTCTGGGAAGTTGTGTTGTATCTATTCTGAAAAACAATACCCAGATGTTGCTCAGGGTGTCTATTTTTTACCTCAATCATTTTCTGGGCATTATCCAGATTCTCAGCCATAGGTTTTTCCACCAGGACGTGTTTTCCGGCTTTCAGACTGTCAATACTCATCGGGGCATGTAAGTAATGGGGAGTACATATATGAATAACATCAATCTCTTTTTCTTTTAACATCTCCTGATAATCAGTAAAATAACTACAGTCATATTTAGCTGCAGCCTTAACTGCTTTTTCTTTTTTGATATCTACCACTGCTTTTAATTCTGCATTTTTATACTTTTGCACAGCCTCAGCATGTACTCCAAATATATTTCCACATCCTATAATTGCAACTCCTGGTTTATGAGACAATTTTATTCCTCCAGATTAATATGATTTTGTTTTTTTTTATTATAATTATTTTTCGGGAATTTCAAAGCTATCGAGATCACCCAGAGGGCCAGTTTCCACAATAGTAATAATACAAAACGTAAGCACACTACAACCCGGCTCCAGATGTCCCCCAAATTGGGAACCATTATGGGCATCGGCAAAAGAAATATGAGCATGAACAATTGGTTCACCATCTTTTAAAGAAATATTAC
>CAZSTU010000256.1:0-4159 GCA_964609745.1 uncultured Halanaerobiaceae bacterium | reverse complement strand
AAGACCCTGGGTCAGGGTCCCCAGCAGTCCCATTATTCTACCCCTCAAATTATCAGGGATCAACCTCTGCAGAAGAGTCATCAAGGGGATATTAATCAGAGCATTAAATATGCCTGTCAATAAGAAAATAAACAACAAAATATAATATATGGTGTCAGTTGAAAATCTTATTAAAGCAAAGGGACTTATCGGCAGACCAATAGTTATCAATAATCCACTCTGTACCATTAATAACACAGCTAAAAATTGACGGTGATTTTTAATCACATAGTAATTAATTAAAACTGAGCCAATAATTGCTCCAGCCGGAAATACTGACTTAGCAATACCAAAAAATATACTGTTTACTTTCAAAAGTTGATTATAAATATAGGGAAGAGCTACAGCATAAAGACCGCTAAATAAAAAATTTAAAAACAGAAAAACTATAAATAATGAAAAAATCACTTTTCTGTTATAAATATACTCTAAACCATACTTAAAATCTGCAAAAAATGAAGTTTTAGTCGCAATTTCCTTTTTTATAGCAGGTATATTAATAAATAACTCCGAAATTCCTGAAATAATAAAACTAATTCCATTAAAAAAGAAAGCCCCGGCCATACCCAAAAAGCCGATTAATATTCCTCCAAGAGCTGCTCCTATGATTTGTGTAAAATTCATGCTGATATTTTCTAAAGAATTAGCTTTTTCCAGATTTTCATCATAAACTATCGTTGGTAGTACAGCACCTATAGCCGGATTAAAAAATGAACCACTAATTGACATAAGAACAGTAGCTATTCCCAGGATAAAAAAACCTGATTGATCAATATATATTGTCCAGCCCAGCCAAATAACAATTATACCTCGCAAAAAATCATTTCCTACAATTAACAATTTTCGGTTAACCCTATCAGCTATCAATCCACCGAAGGGGCCAACCAGCACACCGGGCAAAGTAGATAAAAGCAATATTGTTCCAGTTGCCGTCCCGCTCCCGGTTAATTCTAAAACAAGCCAGACCAGAGCTATATTGTGAATCCCATTACCAATTCTTGATACAAGTCCTCCCAAAAATAATAGCATAAAATCTTTATTTCTCCAGATCGATTTCCCTTCCTCTTTCATAATAATTCCCCCTCTACCTTGATTTTTCTTTTAAAAGATTATATTAATATTATATATCTAAATATTTAATTTTACAAGTACAATATTAAAAATTTTAATATAATATTATTAAATATTAAACTTTAGTAATACTTTTTATAGTTCTTTAATATTCATTATTTTCATAAAAAAATACTTTTTAACAAGTGAGCGTTTTTTTTTATAATAAGTGAGTATAAAAAAATATTATTACACTTTGACTTTAGATATTTTGCAGGATTATCAAATATTTTAAAGAAGGATTATATTAAAGTCACAAATGGAAGGGGCTGTTATCTTGATTTTTGATGAAAATGAAGCAGAAGAGTATGACCAATGGTATGAAACTAAACTGGGTAATTTTGTTGATAAAGTGGAGAGCACTACTGCCTTTGAACTTTATCAACCAAAATCTAAAGAAAAAATTCTGGATATAGGTTGTGGAACGGGTAATTTTAGTATTAAACTGGCGGAAAAAGGATGTGAAGTTACAGGCATTGATGTATCTGAACCGATGCTGGAAAAGGCTCGACTAAAAGCAAAGAAGAATAATTTTGACATTAATTTTAGTCAACAGGATGTTCTCGACCTAAAATTTCCCGATAATAGTTTTGACGGGGTTTTCTCCATAACCGCCATTGAATTTATTTCTGATATAAAAAAAGCTTACAAAGAAATGAAAAGGGTGGTTAAACCCGGGGGTAAAATACTTATTGGTACCATCACCCGGGATTCCGATTGGGGTAATCTTTATCAACAAAAAGCAAAAGATGAAAATTCTGTATTTCACCATGCTGTACTTAGAAATCCTGAAGACTTTGAAAACATTGACTCTAAAAATCTGGAAGAAATAAGAGAATGTCTTTTTATCCCCCCCAATATACCACAGGATAAAATAAATTGGGATGAAGAAAAAAGACTATCTGCTAAAAAGAAGGGAGGCTTTTTCTGCGTATTATGGAAAATAACACAATAATATCCTGTCAAATAAATTATTATCCATTAAATACTGATAAAGTAGATGAGGAAGTAAAAGATGTGCTGAGTATTATAAAAGAAAGTGGTCTACAGAGTGAAAGCAACGCTCTTTCAACCAATATTTTTGGTAATGCAGAAGATATTTATGCCCTTTTAAAAAAAATAACTAATAAAATGGACGATAAAAATGCAGAATTCGCCATCTCCATGAATATTTCCAACAGCTGTGGATGTGATATTTAACATATATTGACTTTGAATAATTTACATTTAAGTTGCCAATAATCCTTTTTTAAATTTTTCCAGTTCAGTACCGGTCTGTTTTACAATATCTTTTACTTTACTATAAATAGTATCAATCTTTTTATCCTTACTAAATTGTTGTAAACTCTGTAATTTTTCTTTCATCTCAACCAGACTATGACTATCAACAATATAATTCTCTAGCCCAAACCTTTTCATAACAGCATAAAATTTATTTCCTACCGCAATAGGCATCACCGGGGTTTTAGATTTAAGACTCATTAACATACCATGCATTCTTTCAGTTATATATATATCGACTGAGGCTATAAATTTAATTCTTTGGTCTATATCGGCATAGGGAGGAACAATATTAATATGGGCCCCGGGAACTCTTTTTTTTATTTCTTTTTTAAGTTCTTGATGAAGAGAAATATCATTCCAGTTTTTATCATAACCTGGCTGCAGGGGAATCATTAATATATTATATTTTTCAGCCTGTTCTACCAGTAATTTAATAATATTTTTTTGATTAAATATACTCTGATGTCTGATACTAACTCCCAGTGTTTTAGAATAAAATCCTTTATATTTAACTGTAAGCAGGGGATAGTTCCAGGCTATATCATTAACCACTTCTGCCCCGACATATACTCCTTTCTCCAGAAGCCAATCTTTACTATTTTCATCTCTCACATATACCTTTTGACATTTATCCAAAAAGGCACAGTATTTACTGCATTCTTTCGGCAATGCTTTTAATCTGGTGGGGACTCCTACTCCATAAACCCAGACAGGTACCTGTAAAAACTCAGGTTTCCAGTAAGCATTAGTAAATAAATGAGGTATAATTAAATCTCCCCCACCTATAATAATCCTATCAACAGTATTAAGGTCTTCATAGCCACAAAGAGAAAAAACTTCATGACCTGCAAATAACCTTTTCCAGACTTCAAGAAAAATTTCATCACCCAGATTTTGATACCCAAAATAACCAGATATCCCAATTCTCATAGAAATCTCTCCAGTATTTCTTCTATTTTACTAAAACGTTTTTGCCAGGTATTATTTTGAGCAATCTTTTTTCTTTCAGCCATAAGAGAAGGACAGTCACTTTTATATGCCAGGGTAACTTTCTTTATAAACTCCTTTTCACTTTTTGCTGTATAAATTTGATCGGGATATAAATTCAATTCTGGCAGATCACTACCAACTACGGGGATACCTGCAGCAAGATATTCATACATCTTTATGGGATTGGCAGCCTTTGATGTTTCACTATAATCAAAGGGAATTAAACCAACATCCAGATATTTATAATAGGAAGGTAGTATTCTATAACTTTTATATCCAAGATGTTTTACCTCCACCGGAACTCTCACTCCAAACTCCGTTCCTATCAAAACAGTTGTATATTTAGCAGCAATTTTTGTCAGTAATCTTCTATTTATCCATTTCCCGAGAGCTCCGACCATTCCAACCACGGGTCTTTTTAATTCTTTCATATCCTGGGGTCTTTTTATATCTTTCTGGAATAGGTCATAATCACAGGCATTTCTAATCAGATAAACCTCCTCATGTATTTTGCTCTTTTCCTCAAACAAAAACTGAGATGTGGCAAAAACTATATCAGCCTTTTCCGTCATCATAGAGTCGTATTTATCCCATTGTATAAATTTATCAAGATAATCATAAATAACAACTTTTGCTTTAATCTTTTCTACCAATTTATGATGTTCAGGACAGGATATATATAATACATCAACTTCTTTTAAATCATCAAGTAAAATTGAAAAGT
The DNA here is from genome assembly GCA_964609745.1 of uncultured Halanaerobiaceae bacterium. Lineage (GTDB taxonomy): Bacteria > Bacillota > Halanaerobiia > Halanaerobiales > DATFIM01 > CAZSTU01. The sequence goes on along the minus strand of CAZSTU010000256.1, from coordinate 12 downwards.
TATGATAAACCC
>CAZSTU010000255.1:0-4191 GCA_964609745.1 uncultured Halanaerobiaceae bacterium | reverse complement strand
GTTGAGTGCTAATAATTACTGTATTAATAATATCTAAGACTTATATTAAAATCAACCCTTGCAAAAGCTTATTATTTGTTTTTAAAGTTTATTAGAATAATTTAACATAATTATGCTCTGTTATTCTTCGTCAAATTATTTTTTGTGGTATTATCATACTAGTTCAATATCTGCATTAGTATATTTTTCTAATACTTTATAACTCTTTCCAGTTAAATCATTTCCAAAAACATCAAAAATTATACCCGGTATTAATATTATATCTATGTCTTTTAAATTATTAAACTTTTTAAAAGTATTTTTTATGTCTTCTACAGTCAACAAACCCGCACACATAATAGAACCACCGAAAAAATTATTTTTAGCAGATTTAATAATAATCTCTGTATTAGAAAAATACATTTTAACATGTTTCTCCACTACTTCTTCAAGTATGCCCCGGGCCAGTTCAGACGTTATCAGTAAAGCTCTTTTAAATTCATGACTTTTTAAGATCTCAATTATAGTATCTATCTTTTCAGGAGCAAAATCATAATTAAATACAAGACCCGATTTTTTTCCTTTTTTCTTTATTAAACTAACATCCTTTAATTTATTACCCCTCATTAAAACTATATCCGGATTTTTATTAATTTTTAATTTATGAAAGGCATCAACCCGAGAAACAGGTTTCTTACCATTTATTTTTAATATAGTGTCATCTTTAATTATACCTGCCTTTTCAGCTGGTGAAGTATTTATTGTCCCCTGTACTACAGCTTTAAGATTATTTATAAAAGGAGGTTCCAATAATAAAGGGGTATTAATCTTTGTATTCATATTTTCAACAAAATCTTTTATTTGATTATAGTAAAAAGGTTTAAAACCAATTTTATCTCTACCCTTCTCTGTAAAACCCGCTAAAAACATTCTTATTGTTTTTGCATTATAATCATCCAGTAACTCAATAGTCTTTTCCATACTTCCCCATCCCATGATATGTGGAAGAGCTACCAGGCTACCATGAAATGGTATATTATATTTATTTAATAACAAAAAAGAAGAAAATATAATTTCAGGATTACTATCATTAAGAAATTTTCTCCTTTCCTCCGCTGTTGCACAATTAAGAGAAATGTTTAATTCCAGTGGTTTAAATTTCTCTAACTTTTTAATTATTTTTTCTTTGAGATAACTACCATTTGTTGTTATTTTAATCTCTCTTTTAGGAAACTTTTTCCTGATAAGTTTCAATATCCCGAAAATTTCGGAATGGGAAAAAGGTTCGCCCTCAATAAGTCTGGTAGCAGACTCTCCTATAATTAAAGGACCCTGAAGGGAAACATATTCAAGTAATTCCGATACAAGTTCTGGACTTATTTCGCCTAAAGATAAAACCTCCACTTCTGGAGGATTTTGACGATGACTGCAAAATAAACAGTTTAAATTACATTTAGATGTAATGGGAATAATATTATGTTCCTGAACTGTTTTTAATAATAAATATTTTACCTTATTATTCATGTTCATCCCTACCATTTTAAAGACTTAATCCGGGATCTGCATTTATATCAAGAGAAGAAAAATCATTAATTTGATAATGATAATAAGCAGCAGCCCCTATCATAGCAGCATTATCCGTGCAAAGTTCAGACTTCGGATAATAAAGAGGAAGATTAAAATTTTTCAGCCTCTCTTTTATTTGTCTGCGTAATTCAATATTTGCTGCCACCCCTCCAGAAAGAACAACGCTTTTTGCTTTATATTTTTTAACCGCACGCATTAGAGTTGAAGCTAAAGAATCAATTACAGCCTGTTGAAAACTGGCGGCTATATTTGAAATATTTATTTTTTTGCCTTTTTGTTTTTGATTGTGAACATAATTTATCACAGCTGTTTTTAAACCACTAAAACTAAAATCAAAATTATCCTGTATTGTGGAACGAGGAAAGTCAATTGCTTTTGGGTTTCCTTCCCTGGCAACTTTCTCAATAACAGGCCCCCCAGGATACCCAAGGTCAAGAAAGCGTGCAATCTTATCAAAAGCTTCTCCTGCTGCATCATCTCTTGTTCTACCCAAGATTTTATAATTAGAGAAATCATCAAAGTATAATAAGTCTGTATGTCCTCCGGATATTGTCAAACATATTACAGGTTTTTCAATATCAGGATTATCAATAAAGTTAGCATAGATATGCCCTTCAATATGATTTACTCCTATAAAAGGAATAGTTAGAGCATATGCCAAAGATTTCCCGACGGTAAGTCCGACCAGTAGCCCCCCTACCAGTCCTGGTCCATAAGTAGCAGCAACAGCATCCAGCTCATTAAAACTAATATTAGCTTTTTGTAAAGCTTCTTTTATCACAGGGTTTATCAATTCAAGATGTTTGCGTGAAGCAATTTCAGGCACAACTCCTCCAAATTTTTTATGCCAGTCAACCTGAGATGCTATAATATTAGATAAAACTTCAAGACCATTACAGGTAACAGCTGCAGATGTCTCATCACAGGAAGTTTCCAGGGCCAGTATATATACTCTTTCACTCATGTTTTAAGCTCCTTTCCCATAACCAGTGCATCTTCCTGATTATTATAATATTTTTTTCTATAACCAAGTATTTTAAAACCATGTTTTTTATAAAGAGAAATTGCAGCCTTATTTGATGCTCTAACTTCCAGTGTTATTTTTTCTATCCGCTGTATGGAACTTATTCTGAGGATTTCAGACAATAAAGTAGAAGCCACCTTTTTTCTTTGAAACTCAGGGTCAACAGCCAAATTGGTAATATGAACTCTTTTTTTCATAAACCAGGCTCCAATATATCCCACTACTTTTCTTCCTCTACTGGCAGTTAAATAAATAGAGTTTTTGTTATTTCTTAAATCTTCCAGAAATGATTTAAAAGACCATGGATCATCAAAAACTTTTCTCTCTATTTCCATAACCTGCCCTAGCTCATCTTTATTCATCAGATCTAACAAAATTTCCATTTTATTCACTACCAATCTTTTGAAAATTAATTTCTGCCTGAGGTTTTTTTAAATAACGGGGCACAAGTGAATCCGGTTCATCTCCACCTCTTTTTTTATAAACATAAAGTCCCAGTCCTGCTACAGCACTACCCCTTGGTATATTTTGTTCATTAGTTGATATAATAGCTTCCAGACTGGATTTTACAAAAGTTTCACCATAATAATTTACCGCATTACCAACAAAAACAAATTCATCATTATTATCAATTTTTTTTAGCTTTTTCAAAAGATTTTCCAGAGTAAAAACACTATCCTGCCATTTTTTGCGATCATTCCAATATTTACTTCTATTCTGCAAAGAAGTTTTATCCATTTTTTTAAAAAGCGCAGTATAGACTCTTTCATTGCGAGCATCAATTACAGGAACCAGCCAATTTTTATTATGTCGAATATTCCAGGCCAGTATATCAAGAGATGAAAGTGCAACTAGTGGAATATCATGTGCAAGAGAAAAAGCTTTAACCGTACTCAAAGCAATTCTCAAACCTGTATATGATCCCGGGCCTGCACCGACAGCTAAAAGATCAATATCTTCAATTTTATAATTAAGCTGTTCTAAAATATATTTAATATTGGGTAATAATTTTTCACTATGTCTTCTATATAAAGCAACATTGATTTCTGCGATAACATTTTTATCATCCACTAAGCCAACAGCTGCTATTTCTGTACTACTATCTATTCCTAAAACCAGCATAATCTTTCAACTCCTTCCACAATTCACCTGAAAACTTTCCCCCTGCTTCAATTTTTATTTTCCGTTTAGTTGATGAAATTACAGAAATATCAATATCCATTCTATCATCAGGTAAAAATTTTATAGCAATTTCCGGCCATTCAATAGCCACTACTCCCTCTCTTTCAGTTAAATACTCCTCAAAACCAATAAAAATCAGTTCTTTTTCATCATTAATTCGATAAAGGTCCATATGAAAAAGTGGAGTTTCACCTTTATATTCATTTATGAGATTATAAGTAGGACTTGAAATTTTAGTCTCTATATTTAATCCCCGGGCCATCCCTTTAACAAAAAGTGTCTTTCCAGCACCCAGATCTCCTTTTAATAAAACAACAAGATTATTTTCATTTTTTTTAGTTATTAATCTGCCCAATTTTTCACCTATATTTAAAGTTTCTTTTTCACTCTTGCTCATATACTCCAAAACATAACCAGCC
>CAZSTU010000254.1:0-4216 GCA_964609745.1 uncultured Halanaerobiaceae bacterium | reverse complement strand
TATGTCATTCACATACAGCAGATCTCAAAAAAGAAACTTTACGTGCTGATATTTTAGTAGCAGCTGTAGGTTATCCGGAGTTAATAACAGGTGATATGGTAAAAGAGGGAGCAACTGTGATTGATGTAGGAATTAATCGGGTCGAAGGTAAGCTGATTGGTGATGTAGAATTTGATAGTGCATCTAAAAGAGCAGATCATATAACTCCTGTACCTGGTGGAGTAGGCCCTATGACTATCGCTATGTTGATGAAGAATACCGTAAAAGCCAGAAAATATCATGGGGTATAAAAAAATTCAAGGAGAAATTTTATGGCTCATCAAATTTTCACAGTAGAAGAAATTACAAAATATATTAAAACACTGCTATCGGCAGATGAAACTTTGCGCGATGTATACCTTACTGGCGAAATATCTAACTTTTATCATCATAATTCAGGTCATATGTATTTTACTATAAAGGATAAAAAAGCAGCAATCAAATCTGTAATGTTTAAGGGGCAGAATAATAAGCTTGATTTTGAGCCGGAAGATGGTATGGAAGTTACTGCTCATGGCTATATTGATATTTATGAAGCAAGAGGAGTATATCAGTTTTATGTTCAGGAAATGGAACCTGAAGGAAAAGGGGCCCTCTATCTTGCTTTTGAAAGGTTAAAAGAAAGACTGGAAAAAGAGGGTCTCTTTGCCCCTGAACATAAAAAAGATATTCCTATTTTACCGGAAAAAATTGGAGTTGTAACTTCTCCAACGGGTGCTGCTATTCGTGATATTTTGTCAGTGGTTAAAAGACGTTTTGATAATGTATCTTTACTTATAGTTCCTTCTCATGTGCAGGGGGAAAAAGCTGCCTCCGAATTGGTAGGAGGAATAAAATATTTGAACAAAAGAGATGATATTGATTTAATTATTATAAGTCGTGGTGGCGGAAATTTAGAACAACTTTGGCCCTTTAATGAAGAAAAGGTAGCAAGGGCCATTTTTAATTCCAGGCTACCCATTATTAGTGGTGTAGGCCATGAAACAGATTTTACAATAGCTGATTTTGTTGCAGATCTGCGTGCTCCTACTCCTTCAGCTGCGGCAGAACTGGCAGTATCCAATCGTTTAGAATTGCAGAAAAATTTGCAAAATATTAATAAGAGATTGTTAAATGTGATGAAAAATAATTTACAACACTGGGATAATAAATTGCAATCACTTGCTCAAAGGTCAATATTTACCAGACCACAAAAACTTTTTACTGAACAGTTACAGAGTCTTGATAATTTAAGTATGAGACTGGAGTGGGGTATAAATAATTTACTTTCAGATTATAATAATAAATTTAGTATTTTAAGTGGTAAACTGGAAAGTTTAAGCCCTTTAAAAACCCTGAATAGAGGTTTTAGTGTGGTAAGTGATAATACCGGTGAAATTGTCAGCAGTATTAATGAAGTAAATAAAGATAGTATAATTTATAACAGACTTGTGGATGGAATAATTACCAGCAGGGTTACTTCTGTGGAAGAAGGTGATATGGGTGAAGAAGAATGATAAAAAAGAAATGGAGTTTGAAGAGGCTATTGCAGAACTTGAAAACATTGTTGAAAAACTGGAAGATGGGAAATTAAGTCTGGATGATTCCTTAAAAAAGTTTAGTCGTGGAGTTAAATTAATAAAATTTTGTCGTAAAGAGTTGAATAATGCAGAAAAACAAGTCACAAAAGTATTAAAAGATAATAAAGGTAATTTTGATAAAGAAGTCCCCTTTTTTGAGGAGGAAAATGAACTTGAATGACTTAAAAATTGTATTAAAAGAAAAAAAACAGGAAATAGAAAATTATTTAGAAAAATTGATGAAAGAGTATTACCCTCCTCTTTCCAAGACTTTACAGGAAGCTATGGAATATAGTTTATTTTCTGGGGGAAAGAGAATTAGACCAATTTTAACCGAGCTTGTATCAGAAATGCTTGGAGGAAGTATGGAAGAAGCCCGAAAAACTGGGTCGGCAATAGAACTTATTCATACATATTCTCTAATTCATGATGATTTACCAAGCATGGATGATGATGATCTGCGAAGAGGTAAGCCTACCAACCATCGTGTTTATGGTCCCGGGATTGCTATATTGGCCGGTGATGGTTTGCTGACCCTTGCTTTTAATATATTAAGTAATCTTAAATTAAGTACAACCCAAACTTTGAAAATTATTAAATTGATAAGCAAGGGTGCTGGTCCTAAAGGAATGGTTGGAGGACAGGTTTTAGATCTTGAAGCAGAAGAAAAACAATTGAGTCTGGATAAATTAAAAAAAGTACATCAGGCAAAAACGGGTGGTTTGTTTCGAGCCTCTATCCTTGGAGGAGCATTATGTGCAAATCCGGCAGATAAAGAGGTACAGGCTCTTGAAACTTATGCTTACAATCTTGGATTGTTATTTCAGGTAACAGATGATGTGCTTGATGTGGTCGGAGATTCTAAAAAACTGGGAAAAAAATCGGGACAGGATAAGCGATTAAATAAAAGTACGTATCCTTCTTTACTGGGCCTTGAAGGAGCCCGTAGTGAAGCAATTAGTCTGGCCGAAAAAGCGAAAAATAGTTTAAGTATATTTGATAACAGAGCAGATTTATTGCTTGATCTTGTTGATTTTGTATTAAATAGGGAACATTAAATAAATTTTTGGAATAAATTGAAGCAGTTTTTTTTCTATGTTATAATTATAATGCTAATTAATATGTCAGGTGGTGCAGTATTCTAGTCAACATTTCATCTCTGAAGGCGGGCCTAAAAATCCGTCACGGGCATATCGATGAAGTTCCTGGTTTCGGCTGCTGACGCCCAGTCGGGGGTCGGGACTGGGAGTTAAGGAAGTGGGGCGATCCACAACGGCATGTGGGCGTAGACCCTGCTTCCGTGGAGGCCCGGATGTTTCTCCTGGGCCAGGAGCAAAATCCGGGTTTAACCTATCTGTGTCGAAAGATATGGATAGTGTAGCCTGCTTTGAGTGATAAAGGGGACAGTAGCAATGTATAATATCCTGGATCCAGATATTATACAGCCCCTGCTGGAAACCTTTGTTGCAAAAGAAGCTAGGAGATGGTGATGTTGTTAAGGAAATCTTCTAGACTGTTTGGCTTTTGCCGGGAATATACCGGGGATTAAAGTGTTGACTAAGTGGTAATCCAGTCCTGTAAAGGGCGACCTTGCAGTCAGGGTTTAATGGGAAACCACCTGACTGGTGACAGTCAGGTATCCTGCAGGGAAAACCAACTGGACCTAAGTCGCAGCATTTATCCGGTATATTACCACCTGACAACTATTTATATTGTTATAAAGAAAGTGCAGGTGTTAATTTAATTGAAAAATTTTAGGGCAAGTATATTAATTGCTCTTTTTACATTTTTTCTGGCTGTAGTGGTTACACTACTGTCACAATCAAAGGTTCATATGATGGATCTAGGGCCTGCTTTAATTCTTTTATTGTTTATAATATTTATTGGGGTATTTTTTGATATGATTGGAGTGGCTGCTACAGTTGCCAGGGAAGAACCATTTAATGCTAAAGCTTCCAAAAAAGTTTTTGGTGCTAAATGTGGATTATATCTTGCTCGAAATGGAGAAAGAGTAGCCAGCTTTATGTGTGATATAGTGGGAGATATTTCTGGTATTATTAGTCGAGCTATTGCAGCTGTGATAGTACTGCGAATTGTAGATAATTTTGGTAGTCCACAGACTTTAGTTAATTTATTAATAATGGGTGGTGTTTCTTCATTGACTGTTGGCGGCAAGGCCTATTGTAAAAAATTTGGTATAGAAAAAGCAGATGATATAATTTTTTATGTCGGCCGTTTACTGGCCGGTTTTGGTTTTATTAAAAATATGCTTTCAGCCAAGATAAGAGGTGAAAATTAATATGGGAAAATTATTGAAGAATATTGATAGTCCTGATGATTTAGATAAACTATCTTTAAAAGAACTAAATCAACTGGCTGAAGAAATAAGGCAATATATTATAAATACTGTTTCAAAAACAGGGGGACATCTAGCTCCCAATCTAGGCACAGTAGAATTAACTTTAGCTTTGCATGATCATCTGAATAGTCCCCAGGATAAAGTTATATGGGATGTGGGGCATCAAAGCTATACTCATAAGATTATTACCGGAAGACGCAGATCCTTTTCTAGTATTCGTCATTATGGTGGATTAAGTGGATACCCGTAAAAAAGTGAA
>CAZSTU010000253.1:0-4217 GCA_964609745.1 uncultured Halanaerobiaceae bacterium | reverse complement strand
GTGGCCGGTCCTGTCACACAATCCCCTGCAGCAAAGATATTTTCATCCATCTTATTGGTATTTTCATTAACCGCTACATCATCCCATCTATTTGTCCTGATACTTTCTGGGACATCAGTCCTCTGTCCTATTGCTGCTATGACAGTGTCTGCTTCCATTTCAAATTCACTACCATCAATAGGTATTGGTTTTCTTCTTCCAGAAGCATCGGGTTCTCCCAATTCCATTTTGATACATGTTAAAATTAGTTTGTCATTCTCTTTTCTTAAACTAACAGGCTGTGTCAAAAATTTAAATTCAACACCCTCTTCTCTAGCTCTATCTATTTCCAGTTGTTCGGCAGGCATTTCCTTTTCAGTTCTTCTATATAAACACTGAACTGTATCATCAGTCAATCTTACAGAACTTCGCACACAATCCATGGCCGTATTACCACCACCAACAACCAGTGTTTTCCCGGGGTCTTCTCCTTCCCAGTCATTTACGGCCAGCTTTTCCAGAAATTCAATTCCACCATAGGCCAGTTCTTCTCCTTCAGTTCTCATAGAACGTGACTTCCAACTGCCCACAGCAATAGCAACTGCATCATAATCTTCTTTGAGTTCTTCCAGTTTTATATCTTTCCCTAATTCCTGATTACAATAAACATTTATACCACCCATTTTGTCAAAATGTTCAAGTTCTTTATCAAGAATATCTTTGGGAAGTCTATATTCTGGTATACCATAGCGTAGCATACCTCCAGGTTCAGGCATTTTATCATAGATATCGCTCCTGATGCCATTAAGTCTAAGAAAATAGGCTATGGAAAAACCGGCAGGACCTGCTCCAACTATGGCTACCTTCTTATCTGTTAAATCTTCCATGTCTTCCATGTAGTTTTCATATTCAAGATCAGCGGCCAATCTTTTAAAATCATTTATGGCTACAGCTTCATCATCAATAACATTTCTCCGACAGTCTTCCTCACAAAATCTGGGACAAACCCGACCAATAGACATTGGGAGGGGAATTCTTCTCTTTATTATTTCTAGAGCTTTTTCAAAGTTTCCATTTTTACCTGCTCTCACATATTCTTCGACACTGGCATGTGCCGGACAGGCAATAGTACACGGGGCTTCACAGTCTCCGGTGTGTTCGGATAATAATAAATTTAGAGCAGATTTACGCATTTCTGCAACATCGGGTGAGTTTGATTCTAGCTCCATACCATCTCTTGCCACAGTAGAACAGCTTGGCATGAATTGTCCGGATTCTTTATCTTTTACCACACAAACAAAACAGGAAGTTGTTTTGCTAACTTCTTCATTATGACACAAGGTTGGTATTTCTATTCCATTTTCTTCAGCTATTTCCAGTACTGTCTTTCCTTTCTCTGCAGTAATTTCCTCATTATCTATTTGGATTTTTATTTTATTACTCACTAATATCGCCTCCTCCTGTAACTCTAGAAATGGCATCTACCGGACAAACTTCAATACATGTATTACATCTAGTACAGCTACCATGATCTATTTTCAGTTCATCTGAAATAGCATCAACAGGACAGTTTTTTATACATTGTCCACATTCTATACAAACATCATGATCAATTTCAATTTTCACCAGTGAGTTACATACAAGGGCAGGACACTCTTTGTCTTCCACATGTGCCCTATATTCATCTTCATAATATCTCAGGGTTGAAAGAACAGGGTTAGGGGCGGTCTGGCCCAGTCCACACAGTGAACCCTTTTTTATCTTATCTCCCAGATCTTTAATTTTATCAATATCTCCAGGTACTCCCCTGCCTTCAGTAATTTTTTCCAGCATTTCAAGTAATCTCCTATTGCCTACCCTGCAGAAAGTACATTTACCACAACTCTCTTTAGCAGTAAACTCCAGAAAATAACGGGCTGTTTCAACCATACAGCGTTCATTATCTATGGTTATTAATCCACCTGAACCCATAATAGCTCCAAGTGATTCTAGAGAATCATAATCAACAGGTGTATCAAAATGTTCAGCAGGAATACAACCCCCACTGGGTCCCCCAATCTGCACACCTTTTACACTGCCTTTTTCAGCCCCACCAATATCATAAATAACTTCACCAATGGTAATCCCCATTGGAACTTCAACCAGACCTGTATACTTAAGATCACCTGCAAGGGCAAATAACTTTGTGCCCTTACTACCTTCAGTACCTAGCTTAGCATATTCTTCTCCACCCTCATCAATCAATATTGGAATGTTGGCCAGAGTTTCAACATTATTAATCAAAGTAGGATAACCTTTATATCCCTCATCTGTTGGGTAAGGAGGTCTATAACGCGGAGTACCTCGTCCTCCTTCAAGAGAATGTATCATGGCAGTCTCTTCACCACAGACAAATGCACCGGCACCTTCCTTAACCATAATATCTATTGTTTTGCCTTCAAATTTATTTAAACCACTTTCTTTCACCTGTTCTATAGCTTTATTTAAATTTTTCACTGCCAGGGGATACTCGGCTCTACAATAGATGAATAATTGAGTGGCTCCGGTAGCATAAGCACCAATCAACATACCTTCTAGAACTTGATGGGGAACTGATTCCATCATTGATCTATCCATAAAAGCTCCCGGGTCTCCCTCATCTGCATTACAAATTAATACTTTTTCATCTGCATCTTTATCAGCTAAAAATTTCCATTTCAAGTGAGTAGGGAATCCAGCCCCTCCCCGGCCTCTTAATTGTGATTTTTCAACTTCCTTTATAACTTCCTCAGGACTCATATCCCGGGCTTTTTCTAAAGCTTCATAGCCCCCATTTTCTCTATATTCATTGATGTTTACAGGATCTATTTTACCTGCTAATTTTGTAACTTTTTTGTATTCTTTGGTATATCTATCACTATTCCTGTCAAGACGAGAATCAGATTCAAGATTTAAAATTTTATTGAGATATTCTTCATTTGCCTCAACATCTCTGTAAATGACTGAACCTTGATCAGTCTCAACTTCAACCAGAGGTTCGGCATAACAATGACCGATACAACCAACTTCTACAATTTCTATATCATCAATTTTTTCCTGCAAAAAATCCATAACTTCATCTGCTCCAGCAGCAATACCACAGCTGGCCATACCAACTTTTATTCTATTTATCATTGTTAGCCCCCTTTTCTCTATATTCCTCTATTATTTTCATTAATTTATCACGGTCTAAATTACCATATACCTTGCCATTTATACTAACAACAGGGGCAAGACTGCAACAGCCCAGGCAGGCAACTGTTTCCAGTGAAAAAAGCTTTTCTTCATCTGTTTCCCCTTCTTCAATACCCAGTTCATCACTTATCCAGTTTAAAACCAGTGGTGAACCTTTAATGTGACAGGCTGTACCATCACAAACTGATATCTTATATTTGCCAGGTTCTGTTCTTTTAAATTGAGTATAAAAACTAACTACTCCCTCTACATCAACTGGTGGCATTTCAAAATAATCAGCTATATTCTGTATTGCATCATCAGAAATATAACCATCTTCTTCCTGCATCTTTTGCAAAGCTTTAATCAAATTACTATTGTCTCTTTCAAGGTCTTTGATTATTTTCACTTTTATTTAATGCCTCCATTCTAATATAATTTTTATTAAGTTTACCCCATAAATCACAAATTTTAATACATAGTCATAAAAAATATTCGTGATTAAATTCTAATATCCTGCAAAAATGACTGATTTTCTATAAGTATTAAACTATTTACAACTGCCAATTCTAATTATATGTTATGTAAGCTTTTATTTCAAAAATATTTTTCAAAAATTATTAAATTTATTTAACTATATAATTTCCATTTATTAAATAACTTTCTAAATTATATAGTAAACCAATATTTGGAAAACATTTTGACAGAATAATAATGAATAAAATAATTAAATGTATAAATCTTTGTTAAGTGAATTTGATAAATCTAGATAACTTGACAAAAATAATGCTTTGTAGTAAAATTAATAAACGTAATATGAATAAAAACTTAAAATTAATATATTTTTTAGTGCTGAAGTGGCGGAATTGGCAGACGCGCATGGTTCAGGGTCATGTGCCTTTCCGGCGTGTGGGTTCGAATCCCACCTTCAGCACCATTGTTATATCAGACTTTATCCCACTTTTTTATATTTTAACTTATTTCGTCATAATTACCCGGTAGATGAGTTTACATCTACCGAAAAGAATATAACCCGGAGGATGCAG
>CAZSTU010000252.1:0-4225 GCA_964609745.1 uncultured Halanaerobiaceae bacterium | reverse complement strand
GATTATAGTAAAGTAAAAAACTATAATTAGTAAAAATAAATTGACCTGTGTTAAAATTTTGCTTTATAACTTCTTTATCTTTTTAATAGATTGCATAAATAATGATAAAATATATTTTAAAAAGGATTAATTCTAAGATAAATAGAAGTAAATATATGAGGAGGGATAATATAAATGAGTGTTAGTATAATTGGTACCGCCCACACAGAATTTGGTAGACTGGACAAAAGTGTTTATGCATTGATGGAGGAAGTGGGAAAAGGAGCTCTGGATAATTCTCCTGTTTCTGCAGAGGATATTGGAGGAGTCTGGATAGGTAATTTCAGTGGAGGAGGTTTTAATAATCAGGAACATCTGGGGCCATATGCAGTAAATATTGATGAAAAACTACGTTTTACTCCTGTTACCAGGGTGGAAAACGCATGTGCTTCAGGATCTGCTGCGATAAGAGACGCAAAGAATGCCCTGGAGGCCGGAGAAGTGGACTATGCTCTGGTATTGGGTGTCGAAAAGATGACTTCGCTTGATACTAAAGGAGTAACAAAAGTTCTGGCTATGGCTTCTTACTGGCCTGATGAAGGAGCTGAGGGCATGACATTCCCAGGGCTTTTTGCTGAATTTGCAAAGGGGTATAGGGAAAAATATAATTATGATCTGAATGAGTTACGGGAGATTTTTGCTAAAATAGCTGCTAAAAATCATCGTAATGCCCTTGAAAACCCTTTAGCTCAAATGCCATGGGATTGTACTTATGAGGATATACTTGATATGCCTGAAGATAAAAATCCCATGATTGCTGAACCTCTTCGATTATATGACTGTTCTTTGATAACTGATGGAGCAGCTGCTATTGTTCTTACCAGAACTGATGATGCCAAGAGGGTGGCTGATAATTTTATTGAGATAGCAGCTCTTACTCATACAACAGATTATCTATCAATAAAAAAGAGATCCAATTATGAATTTACTGCCGGGAAAAAGGCCGTGGAAAAAGCTTATAAAAAAGCTGGTATAAGTGTTGAAGATCTTGATTTTGCAGAAGTTCATGATTGTTTTACTATTGCTGAACTACTTGCTTATGAAACCCTTGGCCTGGCTGAAGACGGCAGAGGAGGAGATCTTTTGGGTAGCGGAGTCGTGGAAGCAGGTGGTTCAACTCCTGTTAATGTCTCGGGGGGTCTTAAAGCTAAAGGTCATCCGGTAGGTGCTACCGGAGTATCCATGGCTGTACTGGCCGCAAGGCAGTTAATGGGCAATGCTATAGGGCATCAAGTAAAAGGAGCAAAGACAGGAATTACTTTTAATATTGGAGGTAGTGCTGCCAGTAATTATGCTCTTGTCTTCAAAAAGAAATAAAAGGTCAATTGAACAATTTAATGTCTGATTAAAAAATAAACCCTCTCCTGAATACTACGACCTGGAGAGGGTTAAGTTTTTATTTTAGTGAAAGAGAATCTATGAACCAGTCAATTTCCAGTCCCAGAATTGTGGCAATTTTGGTTTTAGCTTTTTCATAATCGTAAAATGTTTCTTCCAGATCGTTTTTGGATCTTAACATATTTAATTCTGCAAGTTCCACTTCTTCTTGTGTTGCCATTTCATTTTCTTTCATTTTTTTTACATCCTTATATTGTTGACGGGCCTGTCTATAATTAGTTTCAGCAGTTTTGATTTGTCGGTAAGAATCCTGTAATTTATTATAATTTTTATGTACAGCCAGCTTTATTTTGTCTTCAGCATCATTTTTTTGACTTTCTGCCTGTTTAGTACTTTCTTCTTTTTCTTTTATTTTGGATTTTGTGACACCTGAGTCGAAAATGTTGTATTCAATATTAATAGAAACCTGCCATTGGTCTTCACTTCCTGTACCGGTTCCGGAAGTTATGCTGCTTAAAACATCAGCTAATTGTTCATCACTAATAGTAACATCTTCATAGGGAGTATCTTCAAATTGATCACTATCCACTTCATCCAGTTCAATATCCTCTTCATCGATTTCAGGTAGATTTGTATCAAGATGGGTTATTGAGCCGATAAAACGATAATCATCAGTCAATTCAAGGCCAAGACGGGCCTGATCTTCCGCTGAGGTATAACTGCCTGTCAAACTTATATCAGGTAATTTATCTATTCTGGCTTCTTTAAGATCTATTTTTGTTACATCTTTAGCTATTGAAGCTCTCTGAACATCAGGGTTTTCCTCAAGAGCGATTTGTTGCATTTTTGTTAGATCCCAGGGCCAGGGATTGGCCTCATCGGGCAGATTGTCAACTTTGAAATCAGGTATTACAATATTATCTGCAGTTATTTCCTCTCTTCCAGTATACTGTGCTAGATTATCCTCTGCAAGTTCAAGTGATTCTCTGGCTGCCTGAAGGGTACTCTCAGCCTCAGCCAGGTCACTTTCGGCTTCAAGAACATCTTTTGGTACACTTTCTTCTTCTTCAAGCTTTTTTTCTTCTCTTTCCAGGGAATTTTCCCTCTGTGCTACTACCTTTTCTGCCAGTTCAACTCCCCTGTAGGCAGTTATTAAATCATAAAAATTTTCTACGAGATCTTCGACAATTTCCAATTTCTTTTGCTGTAAAGAAAATCTTTTTTCCTGAAGGGCTTTTTCTGCCTGTTTTTTATCTGCATTATTTCTTAGTGAATCAATTGCAATTCGACTGAAAGCAATTGATTCACTATGAGTACTTATGGTGTCATCTACTTCCTCTTCAGTCATATCATATAATGACTCCACACTTGAAGGTGTTTTTTGCTCTGAATAATCCAGCATAAGATCACTGCGCCAATCTCTACCAGATCTTGCCTGTTTCAGTAGTGCTTCTGATTGTTTTAATTCCTGTCTGCTATTCTGTAAGTCATTATTATTTTCAAGTGTGCTTGTAAATAAATCTTCCAGAGTTAATTTTTCGTCTTCGGCTCTTGTCGGGGTAATTAATATAACCAGTAGAAGCAAAATGCAAATTATAATTTTTTTTCTGTACATAAAACAACTTCCTTTCTCTTTAAATATGATTATTACCTATAGCTAATTTCGCTTTATTTTATTTAATAAATCTTCAAAAAGAGTGAACATCATAGGAATTATAAACAGAGTTGCAAAAGTTGAAATAAGCAATCCACCAATTACAGATATTGCTATTGGTGCTTGAATCTCAGAACCTTCACCAATGCCCAATGAGAGGGGGAACATTGCCAGCACTGTAGTAGAAGCTGTCATTAAGATAGGACGGAGTCTAACTTTGCCGGCATTTAAAATAGCCTCTCGTCTGGAATCATATCTTTTCTGTAATATATTTATATAATCAAGTAGAACTATAGCATTATTAACTACTATACCGACCAGCATGATCATCCCAATAAATGAAGCAACATTAAGAGTCTTTCCGGTTATAAATAAAGCCCAGACTACTCCGACCAGCCCAAATGGTACGCTAAAAAGAATTATAAAGGGTTGAATAAATGATTCAAATTGCGAAGCAATTACCATGTATACCAATATAACGGCCAGTGTTAATGCTAGAGATAAATCTTTAAAAGCATCGTTCATCCATTCTGTTTCACTTCCAAATTCATAATCAATGTCATCAGGGAGATTCATTTTTTTAAGTTCTTCCTCAATAGCAGTGGTTACCTCACCCATACTTGCACCATGGAGTTGAGAGTAAACTGACATTGAATTATTTTGATCAATACGATTAATTTCTCCCGGACTTTCACCGCGCTCGGGCTTAGCTACATCAGTCAGGGGTATAATTTCACCGGTTGCAGTAGGTATGGGGGTTTGATTAAATGAGTGGAGATCCTGACGGATATTACCTCCATATCTGACGCGAATATCAATATTTTCATTATTTTCCTGATATCGACTAACCACATTACCTTTTACGGCTGTATCGACTAGATTTGCTGTCTGTACCGGGGTTAGTCCGTATTTTCCAGCTTTACGTCTGTCTACATTTAGTTGGATTTCAGGTCTTTTACGCGGTATGCCAGTACTGACTTCCCTTGTTCCGGGAATATCTTCCATTCTTTTTGCTATTTTTTTAGCTAAATCCTCTAATTCTTTTCGGTCATCTCCTAGAATATCAAGTTGAATAGGGTTATCACCCATACCTTCTCCTCCACCAGTTAGGTTAGAGATTGGTGAGATCTCGATATTTTCAGCTGCATCCATGTTTTCAACATCCGTTCTTAATCTTTCAATAATTTCTGAGGT
>CAZSTU010000251.1:0-4226 GCA_964609745.1 uncultured Halanaerobiaceae bacterium | reverse complement strand
CTGTATAATCTTTATTCAGATCAGCTCAAAAAAGAAACCTCTGATATTATTTTTTCTCTAATTCTCGCCTGCTTTCTACTGGTTGTTATCTCTACTTTTTTTATCTATTTCTTTCAACCCCACAATTTCTCTGGTAGTTTTTCGCTGTTGATATTCCTGATCATGCTTTCTTTCATGATTCTCTGGCGGTATTTGTTAATTTTACTGGAAAAGAAATTTACAATTCCTCCAGAGTTGGTTATCATAGGGCGTAACCAGGAAGTAGAAAAACTAAAGAAAAGTATCAAAGTTAATACCAATGGTGGTTATAAAATTAAACAGGTTATAATTATTGAGGGAGACAGTGAACTGAACAGGAATAAATACAGGACAAAGTTAGCAGAACTAAAACCGGATGAAATTTTTCTTACTTCCGATTTGACAGCGAAAGAAAAAAAGTTTTTTCTTTATCTTGCCCTGGAAAATGGGTGGAAGTTATCACTGGTGCCGGATTTATATGAGATGATGGTTTCCGGTGGAAATCTGATTCAGATTGGTGAAATGCCCGTTTTTAAAATAAAGGGTTTACTGGATGAGGAAGGGTATTATTCAAAAAGAATTTTTGAAATTATTTTTTCGGTAATGGCTTTAACTGTATTGTCTCCGTTAATGTTGCTTGTGGCAGTTGCCATTAAGCTGGATAGTCCTGGATCTATCTTTTATACGCAAAAAAGGGTCGGTAAAGAAGGAAAGATCTTCAGGGTTTATAAATTCAGGACTATGGAAGAAGATGCGGAAAGGGATACCGGTCCGGTACTGGCCAGTGAAGATGATCGGAGGTTGACCTGTCTGGGTAGGTTTCTCCGCCGGACCCGGATCGATGAGTTTCCCCAGTTGTTTAATGTTCTTAAAGGAGAGATGAGTATCATTGGACCCCGGCCGGAGAGGCCGTATTTTGTGGAAGAATATGAAAAGAGAATTAAAGATTATAAGTTTCGGCATTTAAATAAGAGCGGGATAACGGGTCTGGCCCAGATTAACGGATTTTACAGCAGTGATCCTGAGGATAAGCTGAAACTGGATCTGCTATATAATAATAAAAAATCCCCGCTGCTGGATATAAAAATACTATTGCAGACTATTAAAGTAATGTTTCTGGGAGACAGGCCCAAATAAAAGCAAATGGAGCTATGTTAGGTATTCTGGAGGGATTTATACAGTGAAGACGGCATTAATAACAGGAGTTAATGGTCAGGATGGTTCTTATCTGGCTGAATTATTACTGGAAAAAGGTTATAGTGTTTTTGGTCTTAATAGGCGTAAAAGCAGGATGGATTATGGAAAGGAATTTGTTACCAGAAAAATTACAGATGGAGTGGCCAGGATAAAGCTGGGTTTTAAAGATAAACTTGAACTGGGGAATCTGGAAGCAAAAAGGATTTGCAGAGGGTAAAAGAAGAAAATATTTATGGTTAACAATATTTAAAAGAATTTTAACAGATAGAAAGGAGTGCACAGATAATAAATAAAATAGGTATAGTACATTATCATCCCTATCCCTTTAAAGGTGGCGGAGAACAGGTAACTGCAACAGCAATAGAAACTTTGCAAAAAAACTATGAAGTCTTTTTGATTGTTCCTGATAAAAATGTAGTAAATACAAATAAGATCAATAATCGTTTTAATTTAGAGATGAATAACAACCTAACAGTGATAGATTTTAAATTATGTAATATATTATCTTCATTGATTAGAATTATAAATAGGTTTTCGGAAAATAGTATTATAAAATATTTAGAAAGTATTTTTGAAATAATAAATCAGGCTTTTTTTATCAGCAAGATAAATAGTTATTTTGAAAAGACAAAATTTGAACTGGTATTTATAATAAATAATGAACCCAGAATTGGTTTTTATAGTGCTAGACTTTACCAGACCGAAGAGGAATTTAGAGAAATTGAGGGTGGGGAATTGGATTTGCTCGATATTGATATACCTGTTATAAAATATTGTCTCTGGCCTTATGTATTTTATTATAATAAGAATAGTTTTATAAAAAGGTTTACTACCAGGGTTTGTGAATTTATTGCTGGCGTTAAAAATAGAAGATAAGAACAAAAATGTTATTAATAAAAAATATCTGGGAGATTCAAAATGGACCTGTGATATGCTTGAGTTACAGGATGATCTGAAGTCAGAACTGGTTTATCCTCCGGTACAGGTTTCTCGTATTCAAAAAGAGCAAAGGAATTGGACTGATAGAGAAAATGGATTTGTCTGTTTGGGTAGAATTGTTCAAAGCAAGAATATTTTGCGAAATATTTCTATTATAGAAGAATTAAGAAAACAGGGTTATGGAGTACACCTTCATATAGTGGGATTTGCTGGAGATACGAATTACAGATTTAAGATTGAAGAAAGGATAAAGGTTCTGGACTATATTTATTTTGAAGGTGAGCTATCATATGAAAAAATGATCAGAATTATTGGGCGGCATAGATATGGAATACACGGTCAGGATTTTGAACATTTTGGAATAGTTGTGGCCGAAATGGTAGCTGGAGGAGTTATTCCATTTGTGCCTGATAGCGGTGGGCAGGTGGAAATTGTTAATAATCTGGATTTGCTGATTTACGGTAATCGAACTGAAGCAGTACAGAAGATTAAAACTGTACTGGATGATGAAGAAATTCAAATTGATTTATATAACAGACTTCAGGGAAATATAGGTAGGTTTATAAAATCAGTATTTAATGATAACATTAATGGATCTATAGAAAAAATGCTGGAAAGGTAAACATATTATGATCATTTCATTTAAAAAGTTGTGGGTATTATTCAATAAAAGAGAACGGCTACAGATTGTTGGTTTATTGATAGCTGTTATTTGCATGGCTCTGGCCCAGGTTATAGGTGTGGCCTCTATCATGCCCTTTATGAATCTGGTAATGGATCCGGGAATGATTGAGGAGAATTTTGTTTTCAATTATTTATATAATTTTTTCCAGTTTGAATCCAGCAGTATTTTTACCGTTTTTGCCGGATTGACTATGGTTTTTATTATAGTTATGTCTAATGCCATTTCAACTTTTGCCATCTGGTATAAATTGAAATTTATCTGGAAGAATAATCACCGGTTGTCAGTAAAGTTGCTCAAACAGTATATGGCCAAACCATATAGCTATTTTCTGATTCATAATTCGGCCGATCTGGGTAAAAATGTTTTGCAGGAAGTACAGACACTAACCAGAGGGTATTTACTGCAATTGATGGATTTTATTACATATGGTCTGGTCACTGTTGCAATTATGACTTTTTTGTTTGTTATTAATATTAAAGTTACCCTGGCGGCTATATTTATTTTGGGAGGTAGTTATGGACTGATATATCTTATTACTAACAGGAAAATGGAGAGAGCCGGACAAAAAAGAATGGAGGCCAATAAGTACCGCTACAAATCTGCTGCCGAGGCTTTTAATGGTATTAAACAGCTAAAAATTAGCAGCCGGGAGGAGAAATTTCTGAGTCGTTTTACCGGTTGTTCGAAACGATATGCTAATTTATGTGCTTTCCATGACATGGTTGTACTGCTGCCGCGCTATATGTTGGAGGCGGTTGCCTTTGGAGGAGTAGTGTTGCTGGTCCTCTATTTAATTGTTACCGGAGAAGATGTCAAAGGAGTGGTTCCTGTTGTTAGCCTTTTTGCCTTTGCCGGGTATCGTTTGATGCCTGCTCTACAGAAAGTTTTTGCTGCAGCCAACTCTCTGGTGTTTAATAGTGCTATCCTGGACCGAGTATATGAAGATATTTTTGCCAGGGGAGAGTTTGCCTCCATACTCTGGCCGGTAGATACACCTGAACCCCTGCGTTTTTGTGATAGAATTGAATTAAAGGGAATTACATATACTTACCCTGATGATAACAGCCCGGTTTTAAGGAATATTGATCTCTGTGTTAAACATGATACGGCTATTGGTCTAGTAGGGGCCACCGGATGCGGCAAATCAACCCTGGTGAATATTATTCTCGGACTTCTGCGACCGGAAACAGGAGAAATTGTTGTTGATGGTCAGGAATTGAATGATGACAGGTTGCGGAACTGGCAGCTGAATATCGGTTATGTAGCTCAGCAGATTTATCTCAGTGATGATACTATTCTCAATAATATTGCCTTTGGTATACCTGAGGAAGAGATAGATTTTAGTGCAGTGAAAAAAGCTGCTCGGATTGCCAGTATAGATCAATTT
>CAZSTU010000250.1:0-4268 GCA_964609745.1 uncultured Halanaerobiaceae bacterium | reverse complement strand
CGGTACTAAAAATCTGGGTGAAGAGGAATATGCCAGAGAAAAAGAAGTTAATGGAATTGAAATTGGCTTTGGGGTAAAATTAGATACTCTTGATTTTAGTGGCAGCGCTCTCAGCAGTGAAATAGAACAGTTAATTTTTCTGCTGGCCGATTCACTCCGGAATCCTGATTTTTCTGCCCCTTATTTGCAGAGAATTTTACAGGAGCAAAATCAATATTTAGCTCAGGCTACTGTTCAGGTAGATCCGCTTTTGAATAGTAATTTTTTTAAAGAAATATATAAAGATCATCCCTATTCTTTTGGTAGTGACATAGAATTGAAAAGATCTAAACTAAACTCTTTTAATGCCCAGAAGTTAAGAGATTTTTATAAAAATAGTATTGGCCCGGAGAAAATGGTTATTGCCGTTGTTGGAGACATTAATATTGAAGAAAGCAAAGATATACTTGAGGATAATTTTGCTGACTGGGATAAACAGGGAATAGAAATCAGGGAAAATGAAATCAAGGAAATGGTCTATGATGAAAACAAGATTATAATTGTGGACAAAGAAGATGCTGATCAGGCCCATATGAAAATTGGCCATAATTTCTCCGGCCATGAGTTTGCAGAAGATACAGAATTTCTGATGGGCAATCGGATTTTCGGACAGGGAGGTTTTTCCAGCCGCTTAATGGATAATATCAGAAGTGAAAAGGGTTATGTTTACAGTATATATTCTGATGTTTCCTATAACCAGGAAGGTGGAGTTTATTATATAAATACAAAGGTAGACCACAAGAAAGCTCCGGAGGTGCTGAAAGAAGTAAAAGATGAAATGAAAGACATAAAAAATTGTGAAGAAAAAATAACTAAAAAAGAGTTAAATAAAAATATTAATCTCTATAATGGGCTTTTACCTGCAAAGTATAAACATCCTATAAGTATCATAAAGGACTACATTTATAAAATTGAACTATTAGGAGAAAAGGGCGATTATCTTAATACCTTTATAGAAGAATATAATAGTTTAAGTGAAGATGAAGTTCAGAATGTGATGGAAGAAAATCTTAAACCGGATAAATTGTTAACAGTTGTTGTTGGTAATAGCGAAAAACTAGAATCAGTTTTTAAAGAAGCAGGATATGAGGTAGAAGTAAGATGAAGTGGTTCAGATGATCGGTAATGTTTTTGTTCTTTTCCGCCGTAACCTGGAAGAACCTATTTATCAACTTCCTTAATTTTTTTAATCTCATAAGAAAGTAAAATCAGACAGAAAAAGAACTGGGAAAATGCAATAATAATGTTTTGGCTCTTCTCCAATTTAATACAGTAAATATTTCTTAGGATCTTTGTTATTTCCCTTATGAGAATGGTAATATATTATTTTATAATCAGTAAAGGGTAAAGGCTTCGCCCGTGCTATCGCACGCCCTTGACAGATCATAAAAAATATATTTAGTTTAAATCCGGGAAAAAACAAAAAATATTTGAAGGAAAAAGGGATTGAATACCGAATTATTTACTCTAATCACATCACTGAAAGGAGTAATAATATGGCACCAATCCCAAGTACTATTATAAACCTTCCCAGGATGAAATTCAATAGTCTGGAAGCAGAAAATGAAGATATTATTTTTTATATGGACCCAGATAAGAGGTATAATATTATCTGTTCACACTGTGGTAAAGTAGTTCCTAATAACCGTAATTTAAATAGACGTATAAGAGACTTAGGATGTTTTGGTAATGTTGTATATGTTGATTTCAATTATCGCCAGGTAAATTGTCCCGATTGTGGTAAAGTAGTTGAAAAACTAGACTTTGTTGAGTCTTATGCCAGAGTTACTACACGGTTTGCTGAGGCTGTAGGTCATATGTGTGAACACATGAGTATTGGCGAAGTCGCAGAACATTATGGTCTGGACTGGAAAACTGTGAAAGAGATTGATAAACACCATATCAAAAAGAACTTAGAAGAAATACCCTTAGACAATCTACGCGTTATAGGTATGGATGAAATTGCTCGTAGAAAAGGGCATAAATACTTCACAGTAATTTATAACCTTGAGACTAACCAATTATTGAGAATAATTAAAGGTCGTACTCAAAAAGCTGTCTCTGTATTTTTCAAAGAACTAGGTACTGAACGCTGTAATAATATTAAAGCAGTCGCAGTTGATATGTGGAAAGCTTTTAGCAATGTAGTTAAAAAATATTGTCCCAAAGCATTAATTGTCTATGATAAATTCCATGTAGTTAGTAATTATCACAAACTTATAGATAAAATCAGACGTCAAGAATTCAGAAAAGCAGATGAAGAAGGAAAACAGGTACTAAAAGGAACCAGGTATCTTCTGTTAAAAAATAAAGAAAACTTAAAAGATGAGTCTAAACAAGATCTTGAACAATTACTGGAAAATAATAAAACTTTAAATACTGTCTATGCCCTAAAAGAACAATTACAAACCCTTTGGGATAATGGTACAGTAGCATCATTTAATAATGCGTTAGATCAATGGTGTGATATGGCTCGAGAAACTGAAATAACGTTGCTCATAAAATTTGCAGAAAGCTTAGAAAGACATAGAATAGGGCTCTGGACATACTGTCTATATCCAATAAATACTGCAACAATTGAGGCACATAATAATACAATTAATTTTGTTAAAAGGCAGGCCAGAGGCTTCCATGATCCTGAATATTTTAAACTAAAAATATTCCAGGCAATAAATATGAAAAAGAAATAACAATAAATGAATATTTTTTCAGTTATTTTTTACTGTTTTAGATTGGAGAAGAGGCAATAAGGTTTAATAAATCGTATATCCACCATCAATTATCAGAGTATGGCCTGTCATATAACTTGAAGATGTTGAAGCGAGATAAATAACAGTCCCTTTTAATTCTTCAGGTTTTCCCATTCTCTTCATAGGTATAGGTTCAATCCAATGTTTTTTCACTTCTGGATTTTTTTCTACATATTTTTTTGTCATATCAGTTTCCATATAACCGGGAGCAATGGCATTTACTCTAATATTATTTTTAGCCCATTCAGCAGCCAGGGATTTTGTCATTTGAATTACCCCTGCTTTCGAAGCATTATAAGAAACCTGGGGTTGAGGATAATTAACAATATAACCGGACATAGAAGCAATATTAATAAATGAACCCCCATTATTACTTATCATGAAATTAGCTACAGCTTTAGAACATAAGAATACTCCCGTCAAATTAACATTGATTACATCTTGCCAATTTTCTTTACTCATTTTTTCTGCAGATTCATGAACAACAATTCCCGCATTATTTACTAAAATATCGATAGTTCCAAACTTTTTTATAGTCCGATCTGCCATATTAAAGACAGAATCTTCATCAGTTACATCTATTTCCAGAGCCATTGTTTTTACTCCAATTTCTGCTATTTCCTCTGCCGCATCTTGAGCTCCCTGATAATTAAGATCAGGAATTACAATATTTGCTCCGGCTTCCGCTAACCCAGTTGCCATAGCTTTCCCTAGACCTCTTGCTGCTCCAGTAATAATTGCTGTCTTCCCTTTTAATTTAAATTGATCTAAAATATTAATATTTACCCCTTTCTTTGTCTTGTTATTCAACAAATATCCTCCACTTATTTATATAATACTTAAAAAGTTGTAACTACTTAGGTAATCCATTTAGCTCTCTAGCTAAAAAATACGGCTCAAGGCTCAAATAAAATAGTTATAGTAACATTCTTTATCTTCTTTAATTTTATTGCCAGTTTACGAAATTGACTATTATTTCTAGCTTCCAGGGGATCAGGAGAAACTGTTAAAGGCTGGGCCTTCATAACAATAAATTCTGCTTTTTCTGGGTTTAAAATTTTAACACTAATCCTTTTACTATTATGACTTAATACAGCTCTTTTTTTATTATGTAATATTTGGATATCAGCTTGCGTATGCATAAACCACCAAACTTCTGAACTATGTTTTAATTCTATTTCATCCTGTAAACATATTTGTTTCCGTTCATTTATTAAAGACAATTTCCTTATAACCCTGTCAGCATGTTCAGCATAAGCTGAAGTCATATCTATCGTGGTAAATGATTCTTCTCTCTTAGACTTGAACTGAATTATTTCAGCTTTAGCTAAAGGATGTTGATTCCAATTTTCAGATGGATTTATTACTAAGGTATTATGTCCTTCCGCTCTTTTTCGATAATAACGCCATCTTCCTCCCTCTGGAGAACGATCCCAATAACCCGGGGAGAACCTATTTCAGCGGTAAAGGACTGGATTA
>CAZSTU010000249.1:0-4270 GCA_964609745.1 uncultured Halanaerobiaceae bacterium | reverse complement strand
TACTATTACAGGCTTTAGGTACTGAAGATAATTTGGAAATTGAAACAAACTCAATTAAATTACAAAATCATGATATTTTAATGGCCTGTACTGATGGATTAACAGATATGATTAAAGAAAAAACAATTAAAAAAAATATTAAAAATAAAAATTTAAATGCAAAATCTATTGCAGACACCCTCGGCGAAAGAGCATTACAAAAAGGAGGAAATGATAATATTACCGTAATCGTTGGTATCATTAATTAGTGATGAGGTGAAGTTATGCTGGGTAAAATGCTAAACAATCGTTACAAAATCATAAAAAAACTGGGCAAAGGCGGTATGGCCATCGTCTATGAAGCTGAAGATGTTATTCTTGACCGAAAAGTAGCCATAAAAATGCTGAGGCCTGAGTATGTAAGTGATGAAGAATTTATAAAAAAATTTCAGCATGAAGCAAAATCAGTAGCCAGAATATCCCATCCCAATGTAGTAAGTATTTTTGACATTGGACAGGATGGAGATTATCATTATCTGGTTATGGAAGACATAGAAGGGGAAAACCTCAAAAATATAATTCAAAAACGTGGCAAACTGCCTTTAATCGAGGCACTGGATATTACCAACCAGATCTGTGCTGCTTTAAATATAGCACATGAAAATGATATAATTCACTGTGATATAAAACCTCATAATATATTAATCACACCTGATAAACAGGTTAAAGTGACTGATTTTGGCATTGCTCGAGCCGTTACATCTTCCACCACAACAACCATGACAGACACAATAATGGGAAGTGCTAATTATTTTTCTCCAGAACAGGCCAGAGGCGGTAAGATAAAGACTCATTCAGATCTATATTCAGTAGGAATAGTATTATATGAAATGATAACCGGCAAAGTTCCCTTCCAGGGAGATAGCCCAATTTCAGTAGCTTTAAAGCATATAAAGGAAAAACCTCGTAAACCTTCCAAAATCAATTCTGAAATACCCGAAAAATTAGATAAAATAATTATGAAGGCTCTGGCAAAAAAACCGGAAAAAAGATTTCAAAAAGCTTCAACAATGAGAGAAGTTCTTACATCTGTATTACAGGATCTCCGTCGTAAAGAAAAAAAGAATACTAAAACAGTAATTTCTTCAGATGGTGGAGATACAAAAGTTTTAAGTAAAACTAAAATACAAAAACAGCAGGAAAAAGAAGAAATAAAAGAAAGAAAAAAAGAGAATAATGAAAAATTAAACTGGATTAAATGGATTTCAATTATTGCTGGAATACTAATTATTAGCGGTATAATAGCGTTTTTTATATATCAATATTATATGGAAGTACCCATAGTCCGCGTTCCCGATATAGAAAATATGAAAGTGGAAGAGGCCAAAGAAGAACTTTCTCAGGTTGGATTAAACTTAGTGGAAGAAGATGAAGAAGTTTTTCATCCCGAAATACCAAAGGGAAATATTATTTCGCAAACTCCCAACCCCGGGGAAAGAATAAAACAGACTCGACCGGTTACTGTAACGGTAAGTCAGGGTCCGGCAGAAATAACGCTACCTGATCTAACAGGTAGAAGCCTCAGGCAGGCAGAGATAATCATGGAAAATCAGAGAATAAGCAAGGGTGAGGTGGAGTATGAATATGATAGTGATGTACCCGAAGATCATATTATTTCACAAAATCCCGAAGCTGGAGAAGAAATAGAAGCTGATAAAGAGGTTGATCTTATTGTTAGCAGAGGGGTTAAACCCAACATGGTAAAAATGCCAAATTTAATAGGGCTTTCCCGGGAAGAAGCTCAAGAGAAACTAAAAGATACTAATTTACAGGAAGGTGAAATTAAAGAGGAAATGACCAGAAGATTTAAAAAAGACCAAATTGCTAAACAAGAGTATGAAGCAGATAAAGAAGTTGCTGAAGACAGCGAAGTTGATCTTACAGTAAGTGAAGGGCTGGAAAATCCGGAAGATAATAAAATTCACACCTTTAGAGTTAATATAAATATGCGGGGATTTGAAAAACAAACTGTTAAAATTATAGTGATTGATGATAATGGGGAAGATGTAGTCTATGAAAAGGAACACAAACCCGGAGAATTCATCTCCCAGACTATTAATAGTGTAGGACATACTGAAGTAGAAGTATATTATGATGATGAATTAAAACACAGCCGAGAAATAGGTGATTAAAAGCTAATGAAAAAAGGTTTAATAACCAAAACTCTTGGCGGTTTCTTTTTTGTCGCCAACAAAAATCAACAAATAAAAAAATTAAATATTAGAGGTAAAATACAAAAACAGGTTTATCCCGGTGATAGAGTTGGATATAAAAATAATGTTATAGAAAAAATTTTTCCAAGAAATACACTGCTTAAAAGACCGACTATCGCCAATGTGGAACAGGTATTAATTATGCAATCAATTGCCTATCCATCTTTTGACAATATCCTCCTGGATAGATTTTTGATTAGAGTTAAGGAATGTGGCCTAAAACCAGTAATTATATTGAACAAAATCGATCTCGCTGTAAATAATGAAATAAAAAAACCAGAACTATTTGATTATAAAAATGCTGGTTATAGCGTATTTGAAATAAGTTCTAAAAAAGGAAAGGGACTTAAAAGTCTCAAAAAAAGACTTAAGGAAAAAATAAATGTCATTACAGGACCTTCCGGTGTGGGCAAATCAACACTTATCAATACCCTGATCGAAGATGTAGAATTACCAACAAAACCGGTGAGTAAAAAATTAAAACGCGGTGTTCATACCACCCGTCATGTAGAACTTTTATCGCTTAATGAAGGAGGATGGCTGGCAGATACTCCCGGTTTTACTTCACTTGATATAACTGATATATCTCCTGAAAAACTTAGATTATATTATCCTGAATTTAAAGAATACATGAATTACTGTAAATTTCGTGGTTGTTCTCATACTCATGAACCTAACTGTGCTGTAAAAAAAGCTGTGAAAGAAAATAAAATTTCAAAAAGACGTTATGATTCTTATTGTAAAATATATAAAGAACTAGAAAAGGAGTGTGACTACAGATGATAAAAATTTCTCCTTCCCTTCTTTCAGCCGATTTTAGCAATCTAGAAAAAGAACTTTCAAAAATAGATTCTGCTGATTTTATTCACCTCGATGTTATGGATGGACATTTTGTACCAAATATTACTTTTGGACCGGGATTAATTAAATCTCTAAGAAATAAATCGGAGTTAATATTTGATACTCACCTTATGATTCAAAACCCGGCAGATTATATTCAAGAATTTGCAGAAGCAGGTAGTGATTATATTACAGTTCACATTGAGACAAGCCGTCATGTCCATCGCCTAATACAACAGATAAAAAGCCATAATTGTAGGGCCGGTATTGCTTTAAATCCTGCCACCCCTTTACAGGAATTAGATTATGTATTACCTGAACTAGATCTTGTATTGATAATGTCTGTAAACCCGGGGTTCGGTGGCCAGTCTTTTATACCTCAAATAAAAAATAAAATATCATCATTATCTCAGATAAAAGAGAGGGGAAATTTTGATTTTTTAATTGCTGTGGATGGCGGAATTAGACATGATAACGTAAAAGAGGTTACTGAAAAAGGAGCAGAGGTAATTGTTTCCGGATCAGCTATCTTCAAATCAGATAATCCTGAAAAAGCTCTAAAAAGAATGAGAGAAAGGGTCAGCTAAAATGTCTCAAAATACAATTATTATTTTGAATGGTCATCTCCAGGATAAAGTAAATAAATACAAAAAGTTAATACCCAAAAATGCTTTTTTACTTGCTGCAGATGGCGGAGCACTTCTTTTGCGAAAAATAGGGTTTCTTCCACATACTATTATTGGTGATATGGATTCTCTGTCTGAAAAAAATTTAAAGTATTTTAATAAAAAAAATATTAAATTAATTCGTTATCCTGTAGAAAAAGATGAAACCGATGCTGAACTTGCACTTGATTACTGCTGGAGGAATAATTTAAATAATATAATAATCACCGGCGCTCTTGGAGGTAGATTTGACCAGCAAATGGCTAATATTTTTTTGCTGGAATATGCATCTAAGTTAAATTTAAAAGCTGTGATTAAAGAACCAGGTCTTGTAATTGGTCTTGTCAAGGGAAAGAAATTATTTGAAAATAAAAATGGATTCAAATTATCTTTAATGCCAATTGATGATATAGTCAAAAATGTTTTCATTAAAGGTTGTAAATATAAACTGGATGGAAAAGATCTTTGTCGGCATAAAACAAGGGGTATAAGTAATAAAATAACAAATAAGAG
>CAZSTU010000248.1:0-4312 GCA_964609745.1 uncultured Halanaerobiaceae bacterium | reverse complement strand
AATTAAAAATAATTTTAAAAGTTAACTCCGTTTTCTTGTATATCTAATGGGCAATCCTCTGTCTGCAAGAAATTCTTTCACCTCTTTTATAGTATAATCTTTTTCATGAAAAATTGAAGCAGCAAGAACTGCATCAGCTCTGCCATCCTGCATCGCTTCATACAAATGATTGAGATTACCTGCCCCTCCTGAGGCTATAATCGGTATATCAACTTTACCTGACGCAAATTCAAGTAATTTCAGATCATAACCTTTTCTGGTGCCATCTCTATCCATACTTGTCAATAATATCTCCCCTGCTCCCATTTTACTGGCCTTTTCCAACCATTCTCCCAGATTAATACCGGCATATTTCCTGCCCCCATTAATATATACCTGCCAATCATTACTGTTACGACATACATCAATGGCTACCACAATACACTGAGACCCAAATTCATCTGCCCCTCTTCTGATCAATCCAGGATCCTTTACAGCTGCAGAATTTATTGCAACTTTATCAGCACCTGCTCTCAAAACACTCCTCATATCCTCCAGTGTCTTTATTCCTCCTCCAACTGTAAATGGGATGAAAACCTGTCTGGCTACTTCAACCACAAGTTCTTTTACAATATCTCTTTTTTCTGAAGTAGCGGTAATATCCAGAAAAACCAGTTCATCTGCCCCCTCCTGATCATAAAACTTTGCAAGTTCAACGGGGTCTCCTTCGTCTCTTAAACTTAAAAAGTTGACCCCCTTTACAACTCTACCATCTTTTACATCAAGACAAGGAATTATTCTTTTTTTAAGCATCTTTTTCCTCCTTAAAAATCAATTTCCTGTAAATCTATTTTACCTTCATAAAGAGCCCTTCCCACTATAGCCCCATCAATACCGGCTTTATATAACTTATTTAGATCATCAACAGTTTTTATACCACCGGCTGCCAGCAATTTTATATTTCTTTTTTTTATGCTTTTTATAAAATCTATGTCTGGCCCTGTCATCATACCATCTTTTTTAATATCGGTAAATATGAAATTACATACACCCTCTTCTGTAAGTCTTTCAATTAAATCATCTACTCTCATTTCAGTAGTTTCAAACCATCCGTTTATAGATACTTTATTATCCCTACCATCAACACTAACTATTATTTTCTCTGAACTAAATTTTTTTAGAGCCTGTCTCATTAAATCCCTGTTCTTTAACGCTATTGTCCCCAAGGTTAACCTCTGCACACCTGATGATAAGTATTTTTCCATAACAGATAATTTTCTTATTCCTCCACCAACCTGTACTGGTATATCAATACTTTCTGCAATTTTTGTAATTATTTTTTGATGAACAGGTTCACCACTTCGGGCCCCATCCAGATCAACTATATGAATATATTCAGCTCCCTGTTTCTGCCAGTAATAGGCTACTTCTAAGGGATTATCTCCATATATCTTCTTTTGTTCAAAATCACCCTTATTTAACCGCACACATTTTTTATTAAGAAGATCTATTGCCGGGATAACTATCATTAGTTTTAACCTCCATACATACAATAATGAGCAAAATTTGATAAAAATTCAAGTCCGTTTTCACTGCTCTTTTCCGGGTGACATTGAAGTCCCCATATGTTATCTTTCCTCACATAAGAAGCAAACTTTTGCCTGCCATAAGTAGTCCACCCTTTTACCACTTCTATATCATCAGCTTCTACATAATAACTGTGAACAAAATAAAAGTTATAAGGTGAAGTCAATCCATGAAAAAGTTTATTAGTATCAGTTAGTTCTACCTCATTCCAGCCCATGTGAGGGATTTTTGCAACTTTATCTCTATTAAATTTTTTTACCCTGCCTTCAATTAAATCCAGTCCTTCCATATATTCTCCTTCTTCACTTTCGCTAAAAAACAACTGCAAACCAAGACAGATTCCAAGCAAGGGTTTTTCTTTTTCAGCCAGTTTCCTTATTTTTTCTATTAATCCTCTCTTCATCAAATTCTCAATACCGGCAGGAAATGAACCAACTCCCGGCAAAACAACTCCATCAGCCTTTTTTAAAATATCTTTATCTGCTGTCAGCTTAACTGGTATATTTAGATATTGAAAGGCCTTCAATACACTACCTGTATTGCCCACTCCATAATCAATCACTGCAATCAATGTCTTCCCCCCTCACCCAATTTTCCTTTAGTTGAAAGAGTACTATCTCCAAGCCGTTCTTCTTTGCAAACAGCACTGTCCAGAGCCCGGGCAAAAGACTTAAAACTTGCTTCTATTAAATGATGTGCATTCCCACCTCTGAATTGGTGAAAGTGAAGAACAAACCGCCCATGAGAAGTCAATTTTTCGAAAAATTCGTCTAAAAGTTCGACAGGAAAATCACCAACCTTTTCTCTACTAAAATCAAAATTACTTTCATAATATGATCTGCCACTCAAATCTACAGCTGACATTATCAAACATTCATCCATTGGCAGTATTATATCACCATACCTTTTTATACCTCTCCTGTCTTTTAATTCCCGGTCAATTGCCTGA
Organism: uncultured Halanaerobiaceae bacterium; assembly: GCA_964609745.1. Classification (GTDB taxonomy): domain Bacteria; phylum Bacillota; class Halanaerobiia; order Halanaerobiales; family DATFIM01; genus CAZSTU01. The sequence continues at coordinate 1,797 of CAZSTU010000248.1, read as the reverse complement.
CCCAAAACAATAGCTGTATCCTCTACTGTATGGTGGGGACCCACCTTAAGATCTCCTGCCACTTTGATCTCAAGATCAAAAAAACCGTGCTTCGCCCACAACTCTAACATATGGTCGAAAAATCCAACATCGGTCTGTATTTTATAACTACCTTCTCCCCGGAGATTTAACTTCAAATCGATAGATGTTTCCCTTGTCTCCCTTTTAAGCTTAATCATATATAACTTTCTCCCTTCTCACAGCCCTTTTTATGATTTCTATAAAATTGTTGTTTTCTTCCTTCCTGCCAACACTGACTCTCAATACATCTCCAAACTTCTCCAGATCTGCAAAATACCTTATGCTAATTCTCTGCTCTTTACAATAATCATACACCTTTTTTTCAGAGGAAGATGTTTTAAACAATATAAAATTAGTTTGACTGGGGAAAATTTTAATACCATTAATATTTTTTAGCCTATCCATCAAATAATTTCGATTTTCCCTTATTTTTTTCCATTGATCTCTGTAAGACTGAATTTCATCCAATACATAACAGGCAACTTCCTGACTGAAGGAATTCAAATTATAGGGAGAACAAACATCTTCTATTTTTGATATTTTTGCTGAACTAGCTGTCATATATCCTACCCTTAGCCCAGCAAGACCAAAGGCTTTAGAAAATGTTCTGAGAATAATTATATTTTCATGTTTATCCAACAAATCCAGTGAAGAGTGTCCAGAAATCTCTGCATAGGCTTCATCGACTAAAATGACACTATTTGTTGAAGAAGCCAGCTGAGCAATTTTTTGTTTAGAAAATATATTACCTGTTGGATTATTTGGAGAGCAAAAAATAAACATTCCTACTTTACTTTTTTTACCTAATTTCATTAATTTATCCCAGTCTGGTTTTAAATCATTTCCCAGTTTAACTCTTTCAGTCTGTATACCAAGTTTTTCTGCATAAAATTGATACATACCAAAAGTAGGTACAGGAAATACAACTTTTTGCTCCCTGTCAATAAACGCCATTAAACTCAATAAAATTAATTCATCAGAACCATTCCCCGCAATGATTGTGTTTGCGGGTCTTCTTAGATAACCTGAAAGTTTATTTCGAAGCGAAAGAGAATCAGGGTCAGGATAACGGTTATATTCCAGGTCTAAAGTTATTTTTTTTAGTTTTTGATTTAACTCATCCGGTGGTGGATAGGGATTTTCATTGGCATCCATTTTATATTTAATTTCCATACTTTTTAGCCACCTTCCTAATTAGAAAATCTAATATTAACCGCTTCTGCATGTCCATAAAGACCTTCAAGTCTGGCAATTTTATTAATAGCAGGTCTATTTTTCTTAAGTTCATTTTTATTACTATATATTATACTTGTTTTTTTGCAGAAGTCACTTACTGAAAGGGGCGAGGCATAACGAGCAGTTCCCCCTGTAGGTAGTACATGATTTGGTCCTGCCATATAATCACCCAGGGACTCCGGTGAATTCTTCCCTAAAAATACCGCTCCTGCATTTTTGACCTTTCCCAGATAACTAAAAGGTTCTTTAACTAGTAGTTCTAGATGTTCTGGAGCAAATTGATTTGCCAGTTTAAAAGCAGAATCTATATTATCCACCTTAATCATTAAACCTTTATTATTTAAAGATTTTGCGGCAATATCTTCTCTGGGTAAATTCTTAATTTGTAAATTTAGCTCTTCCTGAACTTCATTTAATAATCTTAAATCTGTACTAATAAGTACTGACACAGCCCGGGGATCATGTTCTGCCTGTGAAAGTAAATCTGACGCAATATATGAT
>CAZSTU010000247.1:0-4315 GCA_964609745.1 uncultured Halanaerobiaceae bacterium | reverse complement strand
GGATTAGCTATCTTATACTTCTATATTCTTTTTTATATATATTTTTATATGTAAATCTGTTATAAAATAAATTATCTATAATTGAAAGTCATTTGACCATTTTACAAAATAATTGTAATTGAAATTTTTTAAGTTAATTAAAGTCCTGCAACCTTTTAATTTATACGAAAATATAAAAAACCCGTCCCATTAGAATAACAGGACGGGTCATAAAAACCTATTTTAACTTTCTAAAATGTTTTTAATTCCTCACTAATAATTAATTTTGCCTCTGTTTTTTCTTTCACTTCTTCCACTGTTGTTGCTTCAGATATCTCTTTTAACACCAGTCCCCGGTCGGTTACTTCAATTACCGCCAATTCAGTAACAATCAGATCAACCTCACCAGCAGCTGTTAGGGGAAGTGAACATTCCTTTAGTATCTTGGGCTTGCCTTTTTTGGTAGTATGAGTGGTGGCAATAATTACCTCTTTTGCTCCAACTGTAAGGTCCATTGCTCCCCCCATACCGGGTACAAGTTTACCGGGAATCATCCAGTTGGCCAGGTTCCCCTTTTCATCAACCTGCAGTGCTCCCAAAACTGTAGCATCAAGATGGCCTCCTCTGATAATAGCAAAGGATGTAGCACTATCAAAAAAGGCAGCATTTTTCTTATAGGTTACCGGCTGGCCTCCTGCATTGGTAATATCCTTATCTTCTTTACCTTTTTCCGGAGTGGGACCCAATCCCACAAATCCATTTTCTGATTGGAGGATCACATTTATCTCATCAGGAATAAAATCTGCAACCTGTGTGGGCATTCCTATACCCAGGTTAACCAGATCTCCATCTTTAAACTCCTGAGCAATACGTTTTGTTATTTTTTCTCTTATATTGGACATTTTATCACCTCTTTAATTATCTGGTTAAACTTCCAGTATTAATTGAAATTCAAAATATTATTTAATACCTGTACTTGCATTATATTAAATTAATTACCTTCTACAATGGTAGCTGCTCCCTGACCTCCACCTATACAGAGAGTAGCCAGACCATATTTTACCTCACGTTTTTTCATCTCGTGTAAGAGGGTCACAAGAATTCTGGTACCACTGCAGCCTATGGGATGACCGAGTGCTATTGCCCCTCCATTTACATTTACTATCTCCGGATCCATATTAAGTTCTTCCAGCACTGCCAGTGACTGGGCGGCAAAGGCTTCATTGGCCTCTATCAGTTCTATATCTTCTATCTCCATCTCTGCCTTCTTTAGCGCTTTTCTGGTGGCAGGTATGGGTCCTGTGCCCATTATCCTGGGGTCTACCCCTCCGGAAGCATAGGATTTGATTGTGGCCAGTGGCTTAACCCCCAGCTCATCTGCCTTCTTTTTTGACATAACTATTACTGCTGCCGCTCCATCATTTATACCTGAAGCATTACCGGCTGTTACTGTCCCCTCCTTTTTGAAAGCAGGTCTCAGTTTGGCCAGCTTTTCTGCTGTCACTCCCTTGCGGGGATATTCATCTTTATCAAATATTTCAGGATCTCCCTTCCGCTGTGGCACTTCTACCGGTACTATCTCATCCTGAAATCTTCCTTCTTCCATGGCTTTTTCTGTTCTCTTCTGGCTTGTTGCCGCAAATTCATCCTGTTCCTTACGGCTTATATTCCACTGCTCAGCTATATTTTCAGCAGTTATTCCCATGTGATAGTCATTAAAGGCATCCCACAGTCCATCTTTAATCATCATATCCACCAGTTTGCCGTCTCCCATTTTATTGCCCCAGCGGCTTCCTTCGGCGATAAAGCCGGCCTGGCTCATGCTTTCCATACCACCGGCAGCAATAATATCGGCATCTCCTGTCTTTATGGCCTGTGCTGCCAGGTTAACAGCTTTAAGACCAGAACCACATACCTTATTTACGGTCATAGCCGGAACCTCATAGGGTATATCAGCCCCTATAGCTGACTGCCGGGCGGGGTTTTGTCCCTGTCCTCCCTGCAGTACATTACCCATAATAACTTCATCAAGGTTTTTACCTTCTATCCCGGCTCTGGACATTGCTTCTTTGAGGACAATTGAACCAAGTTTTACAGCTTCAACATCTTTTAGTCCTCCTCCAAAACTACCAATGGCTGTTCTCACCGCACTTGCAATTACTACTTCTCTCATAAATTATTACTCCTTTCAATAAAATTTTGATTTATGAAAAATCAACCACATAATCAACAAAAACACCTGGTGTCATAATTTCGTTTGCCTCCAGTTCTCCGGCAGAAACTATCTCTTCTGCTTCTACTATTACCACATCAGCAGCCATGGCCATCATAGGATTGAAATTACGAGCAGAATATCTATAGATTAAATTACCCTCTTCATCTGCCTTCCACGCTTTAACTAACGCTATATCAGCACCTATGGGTTTTTCAAGCAGATATTTTTTCCCTTCAACTTCTATAACTTCCTTGCCTTCTTCCACTACAGTTCCAACTCCGGTTGGAGTTAAAAAACCTCCAAGACCGGCCCCATGGCTGCGTACTCTTTCAGCCAGTGTGCCCTGAGGCACCAATTCCACTTCGATTTCTTTTTCATTCATCTGTCTTCCGGTTTCAGGATTTGTGCCTACATGTGAGGCAATAACCTTTTTTACTCTCTTTTCCACAATCAAACTTCCCAGTTTTTGTTCGGGAAAACCCGTATCATTGGCAATCAGAGTAATCCCTTTTATCCCTTCATCCAGTAATACATCTATTAAATTTTTTGGAGTCCCACATTCTAAAAAGCCCCCAATCATAATCGATTGGTTATTTTTTAATTCTTTTGCTATTTTTCCTTTTCTAACAACTTTTGACATCACTATAAACCCCCTTTAATATTTAATCCAGGCCTCCCCGGCTTATAAACCGGAAAGGCAACTTTTTAATTTACATGATAATAAAACCAAGACTTGCCAGAATTCCAACCCAGATTAAAATAACAATACAATAACCCATAATATCACGTGCTCCCAGTCCGGCTATAGCCAGAGCTGGTAGAGCCCAGAAAGGTTGAATCATATTAGTCCAGGCATCTCCCCAGGCTACTGCCATGGCAGTTTTGGAAGCTTCCACTCCCAGTTCTGCACCAGCAGGAATCATAACCGGAGCCTGCACAGCCCATTGACCTCCACCGGAGGGAACAAAAAAGTTAACAATACCGGCACTGAGAAAAGCAAAGAAAGGAAAGGTAACCTCAGTAGCAAAGGAAACAAACCATTCAGAAATAATGGTTGCCAGTCCAGAATCAACCATCATACCCATAATTCCTGCATAAAGTGGAAACTGCAAAATAATACCGCCGGCACCTTTTACTGCTTCATTAAAAGCATTCAGATAACGACGGGGTGTTTTATGAAATATAATTCCTAAAATCAGGAAGATAAAAATAACAATATTTAAATCTAAAGAACCACCATTAACAAAATAATATCCAATGTAAATCAATCCAATAATTCCCAGTAACATGGAAAGCAAAGAAGAGTTTTCAATTTTATCTGCAAAATAATTTGTATCTTGATCAGCAACCCCGACTGAGTTATCTTTATCTGTAGTAGCATCATCAGCCAGGACAGCCTTATCAACTATTACCCTATCTTTTTTATCAGGTAGCATAAACCTGTTTATCAAAGGTATAGTGGCAATTATTAATACACTCAAAATCAAATTTATAGGGCTAAATATAGTCTCACTAATTGGCACTAAACCTCCTATCATCTCCTGAGTAAAGTTTCCTTCCGAGGCTACGGTCAAAGGAATTGAACCAGCCAAACCTGCATGCCAAACAATAAAACCAGAATAAGCACTGGCTATTAAAAGGGGATAATCCACATCCTCTACCTGACGGGCCATTTCCTTGGCCAGTAAAGCCCCTATAACCAGACCAAAGCCCCAGTTAATCCAGCAGGCTATAGCTGCAATAAATGTTGTCCAGGCAATTGCCTGAGCAGGCCCGTTAGGTATGGAAGCCAGGTAACGTAAAATCTTTTTAAATACTTCACTATTGGCCAGGGCATGTCCGGTAACCAGTACCAGTGACATCTGCATAGCAAATTCGAGCAGACCCCAGAAACCACTTCCCCAGTGATTTACCATCTGTAGAGGAGTCTCACCTGCTACAAACATTCCCATAAAAAATACTATAAAAGTTAAAATAACAGCAAAAATAAAGGGATCGGGCAAAAATCTTTGAACTAATGAAACAAAGAATTTTGAAAGCTTTTTTAACATTTCCCATTCCTCCTCCAGTATGTTGTTTGACAATAAATAAATATTTCACTTATTATATATGCATATTATA
>CAZSTU010000246.1:0-4325 GCA_964609745.1 uncultured Halanaerobiaceae bacterium | reverse complement strand
GTCTGTTCTGAAACTGCCCCATTAATATCTTCACCTGTTTCAGGATCATCTGCTATCTGTCCTGAAACACATATAATATTGCCCTGTTTAACTGCCTACGAGTAATCCCCCGGTTCAGGAGCTTGTTCTTTATAAATTATTTCTTTTGCCATAAAACTTGCCTCCAATCATGAATATTTCAATTTGTCAACTGTCGACTGAAAACAATATAAAAATTATTTTTCATTCACCCGTTCAGATAATGTTTTAATATGTTCTATAACAGCCTCTTTAGTGCCTTTTAAATTATTTTCCCTTAAATTATTAAGAATTTTCTCGTGTTTTAAACTGGCCTGTACCAAGTTTTCCTCTTTTTTAGCATCCAGCAACATAGCCAGTTGTAATTGATTATATAATGTTGTTAAAATATTTATTGTCCATTTACTATCTGATTTGCACCACAAATGGCGGTGAAATTTTATATCTCTTTTGTTAACTTCAAAAACCTTTTTATTTTGATGCATATCACTACTGGCAATATCAACCATTTCATCAATTAAGCCTTCAAGATAATCATAATCTTTGTCAGTTAGCTTTTTATTTTCAATTAATATTTTAAAAACTCTTTCTTCCAACATAACTCTTATTTCATATAGTTCCTGTACTTCATCAGGTTGAAAGTCAACTACAAAGGTACCCTTACGTGAAATAATTTCTACAAGGCCCATGTTCTCAAGCTCTTTAAGAGCTTCCCTTACTGGAGCCCTGCTAATTTCCAGTTCATCAGCTATCTTTGTTTCCGGAATTCGATCACCACCAGTATAATTTTCCATAAATATTTCCTCTTTTAAGTAATCAACAACTCTTTTACTCAAACTTTTATGTTCAAAATCCTTTTTTAACTTCATTTAAAATCCCCCAGAATTTTAGTTTAGTATTTTATATTATGTATATTTTAATTTATAATAATCTTATTAATATTTTCTGTAAAGGGTAATTTAATCCTCCCTGCCTTGTTAATTTATATTATTGATTTATAGTTTTTTTGATATTTACAGGATATTATAAATGTTTATTTAGTAAATAATTTATGGGGGAAATCATATAGTTCCTCATAACCATCTTTAGTAATCCTTATAGCTGCACTCATTTCAAATCCTATATCTTCTTCCCAAATGATTGGTATTAAATGAAAAGTCATATTTTTTTAAGAACCGTTTTATCTCCGGGGCTCATACTTGCCGTCTGTTCCCCCCAGTCAGGTGGTTAATTTAGCCCAAATGAATAGCCCAACCTTAAAGCACCAACTAACTCTCCTTTTGCTATAGATTTACGCCATTTTTCCTCAATTGCTTTACAGGTAACTCCGGGTTCAATAAAATCAAGTGTTTTCTCTAATCCTTCTACCACAATTTCAGTAATTTCTCTCATTCTTTCTTTTGTCTTTTGTAATCTTTGTTCATATTCTTTTCTTGAAAATAGCATGTTTTACCTCCTTCTCCCTCATATCAGATGCAACACAGCAGAGACCTCCGTTTCAGGAGGCCCCTTTTTTCTATACCCATCCTCTCATCTGCACAGACTCACTTATCTTTTTTAGAGCTGTAATCCAGGCACCAATCCTCAAAGAAGTGTCTGCTTTTTGTGCTTCTTTTTTAGCTGAATTATAAGCACCAAGTATTTGTCTTTCAAGCTTATTATTAACTTTTTCCAAACTCCAATAATCATCTGTAATTCCCTGTATTCTTTCATAATGGCAGACTATTGCGCCACCTGCATTGGCCACTACATCGGGAACAATGGTTACTCCTTTATCTTTAAGTATTTCTTCTGCTTCCGGAGTTGTAGGACCATTGGCCGCTTCAATTATCATATCAGACTTTATATTATCCGCATTATTTCCATTAATTACATTCTGAACTGCTGCTGGAATTAAAACATCACATTCCAGTTCCAGTAGATCATCATTTGTAATTTCTTCTCCTTCTTCACAACCTTCTAGAAAACTGTTTTCTTTGACATATTCCTGTAACCTGGGTACATCCAGCCCATTTTTCGAATAAATCCCCCCACTGATATCACTAACTGCTATGATATTATAACCTTCATCATAGAGATATCTGGCTATATTGGCACCAACCTGACCAAAACCTTGAACAACAATATCAGCATCTTTTTTTACATTGTAATCTTTAAAAACTTGTATGGAAACAAAGAATAATCCTTTACCGGTAGCTTCAGCACTACCAAGGGTGCCTCCCATACTATTGGGCTTATCATTAATAGCATGTGGTTGATGTTCACCTGTAATCTGCTCATATTCATCAAGCATCCATGACTGAGTCTTATAATTTGTGCCAATATCTGCTCCAGGTATATCTACATTGGGTCCTTTAGGTTTCAAGTGACGGATATAACTCCTTGTCAACCTTTCGAATTCCCATTCACTAAGCTTTGAGGGGTCAACTTTGATTCCACCTTTGCCACCACCGGCAGGAACACCTGAAACTGCATGTTTAACTGTCATAAATAAGGCCAGAGCTTTTACTTCATCAATATATAAATCAGGTACAAATCTGGTACCATCTCTTGTAGGTCCCAGTGCATCATTATAATGTACCCTGTATGCTTCAAATAATCTAAATTCACCATTATCCATTTTGAGCGGTATAGAAAAATCAACAACTCTTTTGGGTCTGGATAATAGTTTCATAACTCGCTCATCTATATTACCCAGTTCTCCCGCAGTATTTAAAGCATCCAGAGCAGATTCAAATACATTATCCATTATATTTACCTCCAATCACTTTCATATTATAGTCTACTGTTGCCAAATTAAGGTTCTGGAACAGAAAGATCTTCTTTATAGTCATTTGTAACTATTTTATTGCTGTCCCTCTCAAGCCATTCCAGTATTATCTGGGCCAGTTTCACCCTCTCACGGGCCAAATTATTACCAAAATCAGGATTGCGAGAATCCACCCATGTGTTATACATCTCCGCTTCAGAAGGTCCAGGCTCTATCTTAAAGTATACAGGAGCTGCTATCCGTGCTATCTCGGCTGACTCATGATATCTCTGAAATCCTCCCATTGATTCTACTAAACTCATATAAACATCCAGGGGTATCTCCAAACCGCTCTGCCTTATCGAGGCCAGCATGGGCAAAGTCATATCTGCCAGTGGATTAAAACTATCTGCTCCCAAATCTTCCAATAGCTTCCCCCCATAACCGGTGCCATGTCCGGCAAATACTGATACCTTAAATTTCGTCTCTTGGGGTATTATACCTTCTTCTCTCATCTCATTTAACAACCTTAACATACCCTCATCAGTCACCAAAAATCCTCTTATACCTGCTTCCAGACATCTATCTACTTCCCGCAAATAATTATATACCATGTCGTGTCCCCGCATTCTCATCCCTGAAACATATCCTTCTTCTGTTATATACTGTCTACCCTGATCCCAGCCCCGATTGGCTGAAGGATTTACCAGTAATTCCAGATTATGTTCTGCTCCCAGTTTTGCAAACTCTTTCAGTTCTTTATCATCAAGAAGGGTAGCTCCTCTAACAAGAGAAATTACCCTGTGCACCGTCACATCCCTTTTTTGAGCTTCGTCTATCATTGCTTCCAGATTGTCTACCCCTTCTATACCTGAAATCTCTATCCGAGCATGAGCCCCACCATCAAAACGCTGCTCTGAATCAGGTATATCAAACCTTTCTCTTAAGGAATACTCTGACTTATCTATAAACTCTTCCATCTTTTTAAATGACATTATTATTACCCCCTGTTTTTTGATCCTCCATAAATTATTCCATTTCAGCATGTAACCAATTTATACCTTTATGCTTTCATTTTATTTATTCAAACTCGGCAAATAATTCTTCAAATTTCTCCTTGCTCTCTTTTATGTGATATACATGTTCATCTTTGGGAAATTCTCCTTCTTTAACTTCTTTGATATATTGCTCAAATGCCTTTATTTCTTCCTCTGCAATATTGGCATACTTTTTAACAAACTTAGGTGTAAATGCCTGGAACATACCCAGCATATCTCCACATATTAATAATTGTCCATCACAGGGTGCTCCTGCACCTATAGAATATACAGGTATATCCAGTTTATCAGTAATAAATTCCGTCACTTCAGGTGGTATTGCTTCCAGGAGTATAGCCCTCGCTCCTGCTTCCTGTACCGCTATAGCATCCTTAATTAATTCACGGGCACTGTCTGTAGTTAAACCTTGAGCCTTAAAACCTCCAAGTTGCCCGGAACTCTGTGGTGTTAGACCTATGTGCCCAAATACTACCACACCGGCTTTTGATATAGCTTCTATT
>CAZSTU010000245.1:0-4333 GCA_964609745.1 uncultured Halanaerobiaceae bacterium | reverse complement strand
AAGAAGATTTTCCTATGATTACTGGTCAAAAATATGTGAATTAGAGAATCTTATTGGCATAAAGTGTGCTGCTTTTGATAGATATCAGACTCTGGATGTTGTTAGAGCTGCTGCTCTATCTTCCAGGGCTGATGAAATTGCTTTATATACAGGAAATGATAATTCGATAATTATTGACCTTTTAACTAAATTCAGTTTTAAAAAAGATGGGGAAATTTACAAAAAGGAATTTGTAGGTGGCCTATTGGGACAATGGGCTGTATGGACGAAAACAGCAGTAAAGATGTTTAGAGAGTTAAAGGGAGTTTCTAAAAAAGATAATATTCCTCATAAATATTTGACTCTTGCTGCTCAATTGACTGATGCCAATGCAGCTATTTTTGATGCTGCTAATGATTTTAAAGGATGTATAGCTGGCATTCATGAGGTGTTGCATCGCCAGGGGTTATTACAGGGTATTTGGTGTATTAATAAAGAAGAAGAGCTCTCACCCGGGCAGAAGAAGGAAATTGACAGGGTTTATGAGATGTATCCTCATCTCAATGATGATGAGTTTGTTAAAAATAATCTGGAAAATTGGTTATAATTTTTTGGTAACTTCTGATTTAAACTTTTATTGATAGGAACACAAAAAGTATATTTTCTAAATTAACCCAGTTATCGATAAATATACTTTTTGTGGTCAAACCTCTATTTTAACCGGATAAAATACAAAGAATTAAATTGTATATATCGAAGAGAAACTTAAGGGAAAAGTTAACTAATATTAAAATAATAGTATAATGTTTTATAGATAAAATAAAGGGAGGAAAATATTATTTATGGATACTTATAAAATTGAAAACATGTTTCCGGGAGAATTGGATGAATATTTAAATTCGGGACAGGATAGAGCAGTTTTACCTGTTGGTTCTATAGAGCAACACGGACCTCATCTTTTATTGGGTTGTGATAGTTATGTAGCAAAGATGCTTGCAGATTATACAGCACAATATAGTAATTCCATTTTATTTCCTCTTGTTCCTTTTTCCTGGATAGGGGGTTTAAGGGTTTGGCCGGGGACAATTGATATTCGTTCCCGTAATATGGGCAACTATTTAGAAGAGGTATGTTTGAATATAGTGGAAATGGGTTTTAAAAAATTACTTTTGATTAATTGCCATGGTGGAGGAAGAATAAAAGTTTTTTCTGTTGCCAGAAATGTTTTTAAAAAAACAGGGATACCTATTATAGGAATGTTTCCCTGGGCTGATACTGAATTATCAAGTATTTGGAATAAATATGGAATTGACGATAGTGGAGCTCATGAGGCCTGTAGTATGATGGGTGGATTAAAAAAAGAGGGTAAAGAAGAAATATTAAATAAAGTAAAGAAATTTACAGAAAAAGCTTTAAAGGAGTTTGGTGATAAGGAAGTAGGAAAACCTGCTTCTGCGAAAAAAGCATCTAAAATGGGAGAAATTGGACATGATTATTTAGAAGAAACAAGACATGTTACCCCAAAAGAAAATGTTAGTGCTGATGCAGGCATAGCATATAATAAAGCTATGGCTGAAGAACTAGCAGAACTTATGGATGAACTGGAAGAATATCATGACCAGATTGGTATCTAAAAGTTATAATAATAGATTATCAAGATAGATTTTAATATCTTAAACAACAAGGGAGGAAAATCATGGATACTGTTCAATTAGCTGATATTAGTTCACGTGAGTTTAAAAATTATATATCTGAGGGTGGAGATTTGGCGGTATTTCCCATTGGAAAAACTGAAAGATTGGGACCTCATTTGCCTCTTACAGCAAGAAATTATGTTGTTTCTGCTATTTCAAATTTAATTGCACAAAATAATAATGGTTATTGTCTTCCGGTTTTACCATATACCACTATTAAAGATTTAGGGAAAACCCCGGGTTCAGTAGATGTTTCTTCCGATATTTTATATGATTTGATAAAGGATATATTTAATGAACTGGTAAGAAATGGGATTAGACAGATTATTGCAGTTAGTTATCTGGATGAACTTTATTATATTGTTAATGAATATTTTCAGGATAAGGATATTGCTCCGGTCTGGCTTTCTCCTGATAGAATTCCTGTAAAAGAAGATAATAAACATATCAGAGAGACTTCTTTAATTGCTGCCAGTCTCAAGATTTTAGGTAAAGAGAAATTATTAAATAAGGTTCTGGAAGAAAATGAAAAACAGAAGGGAGAATATGTAGAATCATCAGAATCATCAGGAAAAGCTCCATTTATGAATCAAAATAATATCGCTATTGGGTACCAATATCAGGAGAATGAATATGAAATTTTACCTGTTGATAAGATATTTGTCGATAAAACTGTTTCCGCTATAAAGAACTGGATCGAAGAAAAAAATACTTCTGTGAAAGCTTTAAGAGAATATAATTATTATATTGATCGCGGTAGATTTGATAGAGGTTTGAGATAATAAATTAGCCAGGAATAATTATGAAATATCAGATTATAATTCCAAAAAAATCAAAAGTCATTGAGAAAAAAATAGAGATGGTCTGTAGTTAGTTTTGCAATGAATATATAACGATATTATTAGAGGAGTGATATTTATGGGAAATGAGTATAGGCAATTAGTAGGTTTACCACGGGGTAATAATAAAGTTTTTTTAGCCTGGAGAATGTTAAAAAAAGACAAAATGCAAACATCATATGTTGTTCAACGCCGTCGAAAGAAAGAGGACTGGGAGACTGTTTCTGAAAATATTAAAAATTCTACTAACTATATGGATAAAACACCAACTGGTGATATTTTTGAATATCGAGTTTTGAAAGATTCAAGTCCCAAAAACTGTTCTGAAGTAATAGAAGTTGATTCTGGAAGCAAGAAATCTAATACTCATTTCAGGATGAAATTACCTTTCAGTTTTGATAATTGGGGTAGAAAAGTTGTAATGGGTGATCTTGAAAATGATGGTAGAATAGGATTTGTAACAAATTTTTTCAAAAATGATCAGATCTGGCTTATGGCTATTAATGCAAAGGGAAAAGAGTTGTGGAAAGTTAATACATCTTTACCTGCTAGTGGTGGTTGGGATGGTAATCCCCACCATGTACCTTTCTTTTGCTGGGATATAGATAATGATGGTCGAACTGAAGTAGTGTTTCATCATGGGGGTGAAGTATGGTCTGAAAAAGATGATTTTTATGATAAGGGGCGGTCAGGTGAGTTACTTGTTATTGCAGATGGACAAACAGGTGAAATTAAAAAAACAACTTCCTGGCCGGCTGTAAAACCACGGGTCATGATGACTGTGGGTCATTTGCGGGGAAGAGATCAACCGGCAGCTGCGGTCATACTTGATGAAACTTATGGTGATGTAACTATAACAGCAATTGATGGTGCCAGTACGGATATATTATGGCAGAAAAATCAGGAAAGGCCTGCCGGGCATAATTTGGATGTGGCAGATATTAATAATGATAATATACAGGAAGTAATTGTAGGGGGTATTTGTTATAATGGGGATGGTAGTCAGTTGTGGCAGGCAGAACCATTTGGGCATACAGATATGTCTAAACCGGCTAATATTGATCCTGAAAGACCGGGTTTAGAAGTTTTTTATATGGTAGAGAGTCATAATCCCGGGGTATATTTAGTTGATTATGAAGGAAATACCATATTTAAGGAAGAATATGCTCATGCTCATTTTGGATGGTTAGCCAAACATACTGTTGAATATAAAGGTTTGCAAATGCAAGCTTCAGAAGATAAACGTCATGGGAATAATAAAGAGCATCATCCTGTTTTTTTACGTGATGGAACTCACTGGATAAATTTAACTGATTATCAGAGTAAAAACTTAATGCCAGTTCAGTGGGATGAAGGTTTAGAAACTGTTTTTATTCATCGTAAGCATAAAAAAATAGTTTCTCTGGACAAAGAGGGTGAATTGCATTCAGTTCCCCAGGGAGAACTGCCAGAAAAAGGTCGTTATGGCCGGAACATATTACTGGCTGATATAGTTGGTGATTTTAGAGAAAATATTGTAACAGTTGATAAAGAAAACAATGAATTAGTTGTAATAACTAACCCGGCAATAGCTGAGACCAAAAAACTTTCTCCTAAAGAGAAATTTTATTATAGACATGACCGTAGCCAGCACGGTTCGGGATATTATATGTATACTCCTCCCCATGATTTAGGTTGAGGTGCTGTAACATACTCTTAAGGAGTTAGTCTTTCGGTTTCAGGTTTGATAAATATATATTTAAATATAATTCCTATAATCTTGAGGTAGGAAATTAAACTTCTATGCCGGAATTTAAATTTAACACAACAAATCCAGAGAAG
>CAZSTU010000244.1:0-4453 GCA_964609745.1 uncultured Halanaerobiaceae bacterium | reverse complement strand
TACCATATATTATTGATGGTGGCCACTGTCCTGTGGGTGTGGAATCAACTGTTCTGGATCTCTGTAAAACCCGGCCTATTGTATTGAGACCGGGGGGGATCCCCAGGGAAAAAATAAGTGATGTTTTAAATAAAGAGGTTAAAATAAAAAATAAAGAAGAAAAAACAGGGGGAGAAACTCCTCTTTCTCCGGGGATGAAATACAGGCACTATGCTCCGGAAGCTCCAATAAAATTATTTTCAGAACTCAGTCCGGATAATTTACCGATATTCCAGCAGTTCTTAATAAAAGAAGAGCATAAAAGGATAGCACTGATACTGAGTAGAGAAGGGCTGCAAATATTAAGAGATAGATTGGACAAAAAAAAGAATATAAACAAAAAAATGAATATAAACAAAAAAATGAATATTGAATATGGAGTTTTGGTTGATAAAAAAATATTTTTCTGTGCTATTGGGTCCAGAAAGGATTCATCCACCGTTGCCCGCAGGTTATTTCATCTTTTGCGATACTTTGATGATAATTTTAGACCTGAATTAATAATAATTGAAGAACTCCCCACATCAGGACTGGGTGAAGCAGTTATGAATAGACTACATAAGGCAGCTGAAGATTACATATACTTAAAGAAATAATGTTTTTGCGGGGGGCGAGATCTTGAGTCCTGTTGAGATGTTAACTACTGCCCTGGCGCTGGGCACAGATGCCTTTTCAGTTGCAGTAGCTGTAGGTGTGGGCCAGTATAGTTTGTGGACTACTGCCCGCCTTAGTATAACAATTGGTATTTTTCATGTTTTTATGCCACTGGCCGGTATTTTGGGCGGGATTTATTTCCGCAGTTTACTGGCTGAGGCAGGTTTAGACTATAATCTTAATAACATATCAGTGACTGTTGGCTCAGGTTTGTTACTTTTAATTGGATTTTATATGATAGTTGAAACACGCTTGAAAAGAGATGAGAAATTTATTACCGGGATAAATGGGTGGGGCATTTATACTCTTGCTCTTAGTGTGAGTTTGGATTCTTTTTCTGCAGGAATAGGTCTGGGAATGCTTGATTTCAAATTATATGGGGTGCTTCTTTTTGGTATAACAGCCACTATAATGATGGCATCAGGATTGATGATTGGTTCAAGGCTCGGTCACTGGCTGGGTGATGGGGCGCAGATCTGGGGCGGACTGGCCCTGATTTATCTTGGATTACATTTTTTGGGCTATGTCTAAAAATTAAAAATTTGGAGGTGTTGTGGTGCCAAATATATTATTCATATGTACCGGTAATACCTGCCGCAGTCCAATGGCAGAATATCTGCTACGCAAAATGTTGAGGGATAGAGATGTTAAGGAATGGAACGTTAAATCAGCCGGAATTTCTACTATTCCAGGTGGCAACTTAAGTGAAGGGGCAGCCGCTGTTCTAAAAGAGGAAGATATAGTAGTGGATGATCATACACCAAAACAGGTGGATGAAGTTATGGTAAAAGAAGCTGATGTGGTTTTGACAATGACCACTGCTCATAAGAAAAAAATAAAACAAATATTTAATTTAAGTGATAATAAATTATTTACCTTAAAAGAATTGATAGGAGAGAAAAATCTGGATATTCTTGATCCCTTTGGACAGTCTCTGCAGATTTATAAAAAAACCAGGGATGAAATAAAAAATGCCCTGGATGAGATGATAGGAACTTTGGACCAATTTAAATCAAAGGAAGGAAATAAATCGAGGAGAAAGAATAATATAATTAGGAGTGATATGATGAAAATTGCAATTGGCAGTGATCATGCCGGTTATAACCTTAAAGAAGAAATTAAGAATCTTCTGGAAGAAAAAGGATTGACCTATCGGGATATGGGTACAGAATCCACCACTTCTGTGGATTATCCTGATTTTGCTCATAAGGTAGCTGCCGGTGTTGCAAAAGATGATTTTGACAGAGGTATACTGATTTGTGGTACAGGTATAGGAATGTCTATTGTCGCCAATAAAGTTGAAGGGGTAAGAGCAGCCCTCTGTCATGATGTTTTTTCTGCCAGGGCGGCCCGCAATCACAATAATGCCAATGTATTGACAATGGGATCACGAATTATAGGAAGTGAACTGGCCAGAGAAATTGTCAGCACCTGGCTCAGTTCAGATTTTGATGGTGGCCGGCATAAAAGAAGAGTTACTAAAATAACTGCAATTGAAAAGGGGGAGGATTTAAGTGAGTGAGTTATTTATTTTTGATCACCCCCTGATTCATCATAAATTGACTTTAATTCGCCAAAAAGAAACAGAGGCCAAGGAATTTAGAGAACTGACAAGTGAAAGTACAATGATGATGACTTATGAAGTTACCCGGGATATGCCGGTAGAGGATATAGAAATAGAAACACCAATTTCAAAAACAAAATCAGGAGTTATATGCGGAAAAAAAGTGGGTGTAGTTCCTATTTTACGTGCAGGTCTGGGGATGCTTGATGGAGTACTGAAATTAATTCCAACCGCCAGAGTGGGACATATTGGTCTTTACCGTGATCCGGATACCCTGGAACCGGTAGAATATTACTGCAAATTACCCGGTGATGTATCAGAAAGGGACTTAATAGTAGTGGATCCCATGCTGGCTACTGGAGGTTCTGCTTCTGCTGCCCTTGATTTTATCAAAGAACGCAGTCCCCGCAATATTAAATTGATGTGTATAATAGCTGCCCGGGATGGGATAAAGAGAGTTCAAAAAGACCATCCTGATGTTAATATTTATAGTGCTGCAGTAGATGAAGAACTTAATGATCATGCCTATATTGTACCGGGTCTGGGTGATGCAGGCGATCGCTTATATGGGACTAAATAGAAATAATAGCAGAAGTTGCCTTTGACCGTCAGTACCGAATTTGCTAAGATAATGAAGGGAAAGGGATGAGATGAATATGACTACTTCATATTTAACTGCTTTTTTTAGTAGTTTACTGATCACTTATGTACTGGTACCAGTAGTTAAAAAAGCTGCCCCCAAAATCGGAGCACTTGATTTACCGGATGAAAGAAGACTTAATACAGAGGCTATACCTAATATAGGTGGTTTAGCAATTTATCTGGGCTTTATGGCTGCAATACTGCTTACAGCTGAGATTAGTCCGGTTTTTAAAGGTATTATGTTTGGAGGTACTTTTATACTATTTGTAGGGTTTGTAGATGACTTATATGAGATTTCCCCGTTTTGGAAGCTAATGGGGCAGATAATTGCTGCTATAATTTTAATCTTATATGGTGTTCAGATTGAATTTATTACAAACCCCATGGGTGGCTTACTTTATCTGGGCTACTGGAGTGTACCAATCACCATTTTATGGGTGGTCAGTATTACCAATACCCTTAATTTAATAGACGGACTGGATGGTCTGGCGACAGGTATAACTGTTATTGCTGTTTTCACACTCTTTTTTGTGAGTTTACAGGAAGGACAGCCCAACAGTGCTATTCTGGCCTTATCACTGGCCGGAGCAGCTTTTGGATTTTTAAAATATAATTTTCCTCCGGCAGAGCTTTTTATGGGTGATAGTGGGGCAATGTTTATGGGTTTTGTGCTTGCAGCCATTTCGATAGCAGGAGCACTAAAAAGTGCAGCTACCGTTACTCTGGTGGTGCCATTATTGGCCCTGGGTGTGCCCATATTTGATACTCTTTTTGCTATTATTCGCCGCCTGTATAATGGTAAACCGATTGGCAAGGCAGATCAGGGACATATTCATCACCGGTTGCTGGCCCTGGGCTGGAGTCAGGAAGAGGCTGTTTTGATTGTTTATGTTATAAGTTTTTTACTGGGCCTGACAGCACTGGCCATAAATGGTACAAGTTTTGGAAATAGTCTGGTATTGATTATTGTAGTATTCGGTCTGCTTGTATATGCTGCCTGGAAAATAGGCATCTTTGATGTAGAGCTTTCTCCTGAAGGCAAGACAGTAGAAGAATCTAAATTTTAAGTTAATGAAAGTTTATTTTTAATTTTCCCACATCTTTTGGGTGTGGGTAAATTTATGCCTGAATTTTTGTTTTAGTTGACAAAGCCTTCATATAATTGATAGAATAATTAAGAGCAGGACTAAAAACAAATTTGAATTTTTATCGAAAAAAAGGATTTTGTTCTGTTATCCAGTATATTAATAAATAAGGTTAATATTATAATCATGATTATAATATTAAATTAGTCTTGATGAATATGAGGGAAAACTTATGGAAAAAGAAGACTGGCAGATGATTGTCCGGGCCTTTGGTCTTTTAACTTTACTGGGCATTACAATAGTTGTCAATATAGGAGTTGGTTTCTGGCTGGGCAGTCTGCTGGATCGGCTGTTGAGTTTAAATTTGCTTTTTAAACTAATGGGAGTAGTGGTAGGTGGTTTTTCCGGGTTTTATTCTGTCTATAGATTCTTAAAGGTGGTTACAGGAGATAATAATGATGAAGAAAAT
>CAZSTU010000243.1:0-4543 GCA_964609745.1 uncultured Halanaerobiaceae bacterium | reverse complement strand
ACCCTGGCCATAGTATTGATGGCTGGTTTGAGAGAAAATCTTCAATTTGGCGATGTACCTGAAGCTTTACTCGGTGTACCAATAACTTTGATTATAGCCGGTTTAATGGCAATGGCTTTTATGGGCTTTTCCGGTCTAATATCAGTATGATCCAGCAGATGGAGGTGTAATAATGGAATCAATATATATTTATTCTCTGTTAAGCATGGGAGGTCTAGGAGCTTGACTGGCATTGGGGTTAGGTTATGCTTCCAGGGCCTTTCAGGTGGAAACAGATGAAAGAGTAGAAGAGGCAGAAGAAATTTTGCCGGGTATCAACTGTGGAGCCTGTGGCTATGCCGGGTGTAGCAGTATGGCTGAAGCAGTTGTCAAAGGAGAAGCTTCCGTTACAGGTTGTCCGGTCGGTGGAGAAGAAGTTGCAAAAAAACTTGCTGATTTATTGGGTGAAGAAGTTGGTACTACCGATCAGGAGGTTGCCCGTGTTCTCTGCCGGGGTGGTGAGGCAGAAACCTCCAAAAAATCAAAATACGAAGGGATAAAAACTTGTGAGGCTGCTGATTTTATCAATGCCGGAAATAAAACATGTCAGTATGGTTGTCTCGGATTTGGAGATTGTGTGGAAGTTTGTCCTTTTGATGCAATAAAGATGAATGATAACGGGTTGCCGGAAGTTGATGCTGAAAAATGTACTGCCTGTGGTAAATGTGTTGAGGCCTGTCCCCGCAATATAATTTTACTTGCTCCTGCTTCAGCAGAAAATCATATAGATTGTTCGTCTCCTGAAAGCGGTAAAGTAGTACGCAAAATATGTGAAGTAGGCTGTATAGGCTGTGGGCTTTGTGCCAGTGTATGTCCTGTAGATGCTATTACTATGGACGGTAATCTGGCAAAGATTGATTATGAAAAGTGTATTAACTGTGGGCTCTGTGCGGAAAAGTGTCCTACAGGTACAATCAACTTTTACGGTAAAAAGATAAAAGAAATTGAAATTACCGATGATTGTGTAGGTTGCACTCTTTGTGCACAAGCATGTCCTGTAGATGCTATAGAAGGTAATCCAAAAGAGAAGCATGAGATTGATCCTGAAGAATGTATTAAATGTGGTATTTGTTATGATACCTGTAATGTGGATGGGGCTATAAAGGTAGTGTATGAAGATTAGTTATAATTATTAATTTTTGTACTTATCCCCGGTAGTTGTTACCGGGGTTTTCTTTAATTTATAGGGAAATTTCTATTTGATATTTTTTTGTAAACTATTCAGCTAATATAATTAAGTTCTAATACAATTAAGTTAATATAATTTTTATATTATGTAAAATTCATTATTAATATAACACAAATGGCCATGGGCCATTTTGTTTAAATTATTGAATTGCCTTTCTGATAGACATTTTTAGTAAAAAATGTTACAATTGTTTATAATTAAGAAGGTGATAGAGGATGAAGAAAATATTCGATATAATGACCTTTTATGATAAAATATTTATAATTGCAGTTATTGCTATAAGTATCTTAATCCTGCTTTATCCTATTATCTTTAATAGATATAAAGATAATGGTGAAGAATATATTGTCATTCGTTCAGGCAGTGAAGTAGTGGAAAGAATTCCGATTGAAGAAACATATGATGAAAAAATGGAAATTGAAGTTAATGGGCCTATTGGGACAAGTCATATAGAGGCTTATGAGGGAAAAGTGAGGTTGTATGAGGCGCCACCGGACGATCCCTTAAAAACATGTGAAAAAACAGGTTGGATTGATAAACCGGGTCCTTCTATAATTTGTATACCAAATAAAGTTTCAATAAATATTGAAAAACTGGATGGAGACCTTGATGGGGTGAGTTGGTAGTTTTATTTGAAGGAAATCAACTTTATATGTAGAATTAATAAAAGTAAGGATAAACAGATATAATAAAAAGGATGAGTGCTTATGTTTGATAATAGAAATAGTTTACAAAAATCTGTAATTATAGGACTTCTGGTAAGTATTGGCTTAATATTACATGTAGTGGAAGGTATGCTTCCAATGAATGCTGTTGTACCTGGAGCAAAGCTTGGTCTTGCCAATATTTCTAATTTACTTGGTTTGTTTTTATTTGGTTTTCAGGCCGGGCTTCAGATTTTAATACTCCGTATTGTTCTGGGTTCTCTACTGGCAGGTACTTTTATGACAATTAATTTTTATTTTAGCTTGAGTGGAGGTTTACTTGGGTTTTTGGCAATGGCAGTAGTATATTACTGTCTTTCCAGTTGTTTTAGCATTATTGGAGTTAGTGTGGTTGGTTCTGTTTTTCACAATCTGGGACAGGTTTTAATTGCCTATTTTATCATTGTGAGTGGTGGTATATTTTATTATTTACCATTTTTATTATTACTGGCTGTTCCCACCGGTCTTGGAGTAGGACTAGTAAGTTATTTTACCCTCAATTATCTGCCGGAGGAGGGAGTATATGCCTAAAAAAATAGTACTTGCTTCCGCCTCTCCCCGAAGAGAAGAATTATTAAAACAGCTTGGACTTAATTTCACTATTGTACCCAGTAATATTGATGAAGATGAATATAGTTGTAAAAATCCAGTAAAACTTGTTAAAAAATTGTCTGAGGCTAAGGCAGAAGATGTAACTGTGGTTGTTGAAGATGCAATTGTTATTGCTGCAGATACAGTTGTTGTCTATAAAGATGAAATTCTTGGGAAACCTGCAGATAAAAATGAAGCAAAAAGTATGTTAGGAAAATTATCCGGTTCAGAGCATCAGGTATACAGTGGTATTACAGTAATTTCTTCTAACAATAACCAGAGTATTACTGATTTTGATCGGACAGAGGTTTATATGAAAAAGTTAAACAGAGATGAAATAGACCTATATATACAAAGCGGCGAACCAATGGGGAAGGCAGGATCATATGCTATACAGGGTTTGGGTGGTGTTTTTGTAGACAGGATAGAGGGGTCTTATTTTTCAGTTATGGGACTTCCCATTCATCTTTTGTTCGATATATTAAAAGAATTTAATATTTCTATATTTAGTTGATTGTATCCCGGAGAGAAAGGAAGAAGTTTTGATGAGTTCGATTGAATATCGCTGTACTATAAAAGAGTTACCGGAGGAAGAAAGACCCCGGGAAAAACTTCTAAAATATGGGGTAGAGCAACTCTCAAATGCAGAATTGATAGCTTTGATTATACGTTCAGGAGTAAAAAAGAGGACTGCTGTAGAACTTGCTCAGGATATTATAAACTATGCTGGTGGTCTGAGGGGTATTATTGACAGCAGTGTAGAAGAATTTAAGAATATAAAGGGTGTAGGTCTGGCCAAAGCTACTCAGTTGAGGGCTGTAATTGAATTGAGTAAAAGAATTTTTTCTGCCGGTAAAAAGGAAAAAATGGTTGTAAAAACACCTCAGGAAGTATTCAGGTTGATAATGCCGGGCTTGAGGTATTCTAAACAGGAAGTATTTGGTTTAGTTTTGCTTGATATAAAAAATTGTGTCATTTCAACACCCTATATCAGCAAGGGTGGTTTAAATAGCTCTATAGTTCATCCGCGTGATGTCTTTAGAGAAGCGATCAGGCGCAATAGTGCAGCAATAATACTTTTTCATAATCATCCAAGTGGAGTTCCAGAACCCAGCAAAGAAGATATTATTCTTAGCAAAAGATTAATAAAGTCAGGTAAAATAATTGGAATTGATGTACTTGATCATATCATAGTTGGTGACAATATTTATATTAGTATGAAAGAACAGGGTATTATATAACTAAACGATTACTGAAGATGCAAAATAGAAAGGAGCAATTAAAATGGTATTAAAATTTCTTGGTATTCCCTTTTCCAGGGATATGGGAATAGATCTGGGTACTGCCAATACTCTTGTTTATGTTAAGGGCAAGGGAATATTGATTCGTGAACCGTCGGTGGTTGCACTGCGTGAAGGGAAAAAAGATGTTCTTGCTGTGGGAGCAGAGGCCAAAAATATGATTGGACGCACCCCGGGAAATATTAAAGCAATAAGACCCATGAAAGATGGGGTAATAGCTGATTTTAATGTTACCGAAAGAATGCTTAATTATTTTATAAAAAAAGCTCATAAAAGAAGCAGACTGGTCAGACCCAGAATTATAGTATGTGTACCCTCCGGTGTAACAGAGGTAGAAAAAAGAGCAGTACTTGATGCTGCTGAACATGCCGGGGCTCGTAATGCATATCTAATAGAGAAGCCAATGGCTGCAGCCATTGGAGCAGGACTACCTGTACATGAACCTACCGGGAATATGATAGTTGATGTAGGAGGAGGTACAACTGAAGTTGCGGTAATATCACTGGGAGGTATTGTAACCAGTGAGTCAATTAGAATCGGTGGGGATGAAATGGATGAAGCTATTGTACAATATGTAAAAAGAAAATATAATTTAATGATAGGGGAGAGAACCGCTGAGGAAATAAAAATTAATATTGGGTCTGCACTGGCAGAAAAAGCTGAAGGTAAAAAGGAGATAAGAGGCAGGGATCTGGTTAGCGGGCTGCCGCGGACAATAG
>CAZSTU010000242.1:0-4555 GCA_964609745.1 uncultured Halanaerobiaceae bacterium | reverse complement strand
ATATTTATTACCGAAAACCGAAAAGCTTGTAATTTCACGGTGTAAATGAGGTTCGCGCGGCAAAACCTCAATCGGTCTTTCATAAACCGGATCCCCCTCTTCATCAACCTTCTGTTTACCTGTCTCCTCGTCAATCACAGGTGATAATTCCCTAACTGATATTCCAAGAAGTTCCTTATAATTATCAAGACCAACAAATTCAGTTTCCTGATCACTAGCAAATTCCATATTGGTAAAACTAGAAACAAAAACCTGGCCAAGAGGATAAATTGTTACCAAAAATAAAATTATTAAAGCCGGCAAGAGTAATCTATAGGCAAGTTTCTGTTCTTTTTTAGCCAGAGAATCATTATTTCTGTTTTTATTTTTGCTCACCCATATTCCTCCCCTTTTAAATATTTAAACAGGGCCTTCCACAAAGAAGGCCCCATTTATGTTTAATAAAACTTTAACTGGGTTAATCTTCATTAATCTACATCATCAACTGCAAAACCAGTCTTATCAATTAATTCTAGTTCAAGATATTCTAGAGCAGACTGAGCATCTTCTTCACCGGTAATTACATCATGTATTGCCTGATAGGATAATTCAGAAACCTCACTGTACTGATCCCCGGTCGGTGTGGAAGGACGTGGTACTGCATTTACAAATACATCATATAACCTCTCAAAGAAGGGATTGGCTTCAATTACATCTTCATCTTCATAAAGTTCTTCTATAGTGGGCTGGAAGGAACCTTCTACAGCTCTTATTTTTTGTTCTTCATAGCTGGCCATAAATAATGCCAGTTCAGCAGCTTCTTCAGTATGTTCACTGTATTTACTTACAGCCAGATTCCATCCACCCAGAGTAGCAGACTGTCCACGATCTCCTGCGGGCAATGGTGCAACATCAAATTTCCCTGCAATTTCCTTATCTTCCTCATTTCCAAGTGGATAGGCAAATGGCCAGTTGCGCATAAAGGCGGCATTACCTGCTTCCCAGTGCTTACGTGCACTTTCCTCGGCCATTTCTACCACACCATTGGGAGAAATTTCACCAGGCCAGTCTGCTGCCATTTCAATAGCTTCTACTGCCTTTTCATTATTAATGGTAATCTCCTGGTCATCATTTATTATAGTTCCACCACCATTAGAGTGGATCCACTCCAGGGCATTACAGGTTAAACCTTCATATACATCACCCTGCCAGACATAACCCCAGAAATCTTCGTTATCTTCTCTTTCACCTTCCTGAATAGTTTTTGCCATTTCTTCTAACTCTTCCCAGGTTTCAGGGGGGCCATCATAACCATATTCTTCTAATAAATCTGTTCTGTAATAGAGCAAACCTGCATCTGTAAACCAGGGAATCGCTACAAGTTCTCCATCAACAGTATTGTTTTCAATAATAGGATCAAAATGCTCATCAGCTACTTCTTCAGCACCATATTCATTTAGATCAACAAAGTGTGAGGCCAGCTCACCGGGCCAGATAACATCAATCTGATAAACATCCACCTTAGCACTCTCAGCCTCAAGATACTGCAGGTACAATCCTCGTCTGTCATCTGCAAGTTCAGGTGTATCCAGCACTTCTACTTCAACATTGGGATGCTCTTCTTCAAACCTCTCCGCTGCTTCTTCGGTCAATTCTAGTTCCTGACCAACACTACCAGCCGCTACAGTAAGTTCAATCTCTTCCTCTGCCATTACTCCAGCAGATAATACTAAGACAAGTGTTGATACTAAAAGTATTGTACTAAAAGTCTTTCTCATCATTAATTTCCCCCTTTTATATTATTTTAAAAGTATTAAAAAAATTTGTCCTATTACTCCTTTTAATAAATTCTTAATCCCCTAATTATTCTGTCATCTAAAGAAAACTGATATATTGAATAAATTTTAACTAAAGTAAAACATATGTAATTCACTTATAATTATAATTATTATTTTATGATTATCTAATATATTTTATACCATATTTAACTATAAATTTCAAATTAATTAATGTAAAATCTTAAAGCTCTATAGAATTTCCTGTCCGTAATATTTTCATTTTATCACCAAATCTATTTGCCAGCAGTCTTTTAGCCTGAAAACCGGTGCAGTGCATGGGAAAAATCATTTCCACCCCTAATTTTTCTAATTCATTTACTATCTGTTTTAATTCAACTTCATCTTTGTGTAAAAGATGCATGCCGCCAATAACAGTCCTTAGTCTTTTTCCTTGCGCTATACTCTTTATTTTTTCTAAAATTCGAATTATTCCCGGATGACTGCAGCCCACCAAAACAACCAATCCCTGGTCTGTTTCAACAAAAAGGGCATTTTCTGTAGCTGCTGCTCTCCCGTATTTCCCCCCTCCCCAGTTTATTTCAGGTGCTATTTCACCAGTTAACCAGAGGCCATCAATGATTTCAAAAGGTTTTTTTATCGGTACTTTATTCCTAATCACAGGATGATTTTTTAAAATTTCTGGATGAGCATAGACAGGGATGTCTTTTTTAATGGCAAGAACCTCATTTAATCCACCGGTATGGTCAAGATGATCATGACTAATAAAAATCCCATCAAGAGAATTAAATTCAAGACCCAGATTTTTTGAATTATGAGCAATAGTTAATCCCTGTCCTGTATCAAATAAATATTTGTGGTTTTTATATTCCAGAAGTATTGATAGACCGTGTTCTGCCATCAGTCTCTCTTCAAATACCGAATCTTCACTTATAATTGTAATATTCAAATTTTTTAACACCTCCAGCTATTTTAATTATATGTTAATTATAATCATATGTCAATAACTTTGCCAGTATTTCTTTTTAGTTCTCCTCTTCTACTTGCTCGTTAAACTCCTTTATTTTATCATTAAATTTTTTAATTTCATCATTTGCTTTATCCGTTTCCTTTAAAACATCATACACTTCTAATGCTTTAACAAGACCAAAAACTCCTAAATAACCCTTTTTGCTTTCTCTCTCACTACCAATCGCGGCAGTTAATAAACCCACTTCACTGATCATAAAAAGACTGCCTTTAGGCCACCAGTTGCCTGCATATATATGACCTGCTGAAGGAATTGCTGTTGCCCACGCTCCCGCTTTTACCTTTGATTTTAGAGTCAAAGTTTTCTTTTTTTCTTTTTCTGGCTCCATATAATTTAACTCCCAGTAAAGGTCAGTATCTCTCAGGGCATCATTTTCTTCAAGATAGTCTACCAGTCTTTTATCATTTAAATCCCTTGCTATGGGATCTGCTCCTTCATTAATCAATTTTTTCGCTATTTCAGGATTGGAATTATAGCGGACAGCATACATTAGGGCCGTTCTCTCCCTATAAGTTTTTTTCTCAACTTCAGCACCATTCTCAATTAACATATCAATAAGTGCCGGCTTATCCGAATATTGTGCAGCATACATTAGAGCTGTACGGCCTTTTTCGTCTGTAAGATTTAAGGCTGCCCCCAATTCGAGTAATGTATCAATAATAGCCAGTCTGCGTCTCTTTTCTATAGCATACATAAGGGCAGTTTTCCCACTATCATCCTTGCTATTAATACTGGCACCATAATCTATTAACATTTCTAAAATATCCTGTTTATTTACATTAGCTGCAGCATGCATTAAAGCTGTCTGCCCCTTATCATCTTTGGCTTTGAGATCAGAACCTTCTTTTAGTAATAACTTTATAATATTGCTATTATTTGTTTCTATTACTGCCAGTATTAAAGGAGTTTTATCTTCTTTATCTTTTATATTAATTTCAGCACCATTTTTTATAAGATAACGGAGTTCATCCAGTTTATTTTGGTCAACAGCATAATTAACCGCAGACCATCCTTTTTTATCTCTAACATTGAGATTGGTCCCACCATCAACCAGTAAACGAATCAGACTGAGATCAGCTTCATTTTTTATTGCTATCAGAAGGGGTGTTCTTCCTTTCTCATCCTTAACATTTACATTAGCTCCAGCCCTTATTAAAGTCCGGGTTGCTTTTTTTCTTTTGCGCTTTACTGCCAGCAAAAGCGCAGTTTGATCCCTATTATTGCGGGCATCTATGGCTGAACCATTATAGGTCAAATAATAAACAACCTCACCTGAAGGATTGTAAGCTGAAGCATACATTAGGGCAGTCCAGCCATTATCATCTCTAGCAGAAACCCTTGCCCCATTTTGAATCAGAGTCATTACTGCCAGAGGGTGAGAATTATTTCGAGCAGCTGCCATAAGTGGTGTAAAGCCGCTCTCTGTTGTCTTATTAACATCTGCTCCTTCATCAATTGCCTCAGCTATTTCTTCCGGAGAACCTTCACTGCAAATTTTATAAAAACTTTCTTCCGCCTCCCCCAGAAGAGAAAATGTCAAGGTCAGACAAATTAATATACTAAATATATATAAAACTCTTTTCTTCACCTGTAATTCCTCCCGTAGAGTATGTATGTATTATATATAATTCTATATATGAAAGAAGATTTCCTTTATAATATTTTAATTTTTTTGATATTCCCATTTTTGTCTACCAAGCAGGTAAAATGCCGCCAGCATTACGGTTGAAACCAAAATAAAGGTGAATAT
>CAZSTU010000241.1:0-4561 GCA_964609745.1 uncultured Halanaerobiaceae bacterium | reverse complement strand
TAAATTTGATCACACAATTTATGGTATTGAACCGGGTAATGACGGAAATATCATTATTCAGGATGCAATAGAAGAGGATGTTTATAATCTTGGTGATTGGGAGTTAAAAGAGAGCAGTACTGCAGGCATGTTGACCTCTGTAAGAAGGGCGGTTGAAAATGAAGAATGGATTGCCTTTAATGGCTGGAAACCTCACTATATGAATGTAATGTTTGACATAAAGTATTTGGATGATCCAGAAGGAATCTGGGGTAGTGGTGAAAAGGTATATACTGTGACCAGATCAGGTTATGAAGAAGAACAACCAGATATTTATAAGTTCTTGGAGCAATTTAAAGTACCTGCACCCATACAGAATGATTGGATAAATGAATATGAAAAGGAAGAAAGAGATCCAGAAGATGTAGCAGAAGAATGGATAGCAAATAACTTAGATATAGTAAATCAATGGGTATTTGGAGTTGAAACCACTGATGGTCAGATGGCAAGAAAGGCAATCAAAGATAAAGTTGAAAATCAGTAGAATTTAATTAAAAAACTATTCTAGCGGTATTCCACTCTGGAATGCCGCTAGATCAATTTGTAAAAGGAGGTTGATTAAAGTTAGCGGAATAATAAATATTTTTACCAGTAAAATTCCACTGGGAGATTGGGTAGAAGCTTTGGTAGATTTTCTTATGAATAATTTTGGACCTTTATTTGATGGTTTTGCTAATTTTATAGGGACTATGATTGAAAGCTTTGAGGGGATTTTATCAGTTCCTCATCCGTTATTATTTATTCTCATATTTGCTGGCATAGCATGGTATTTGAAAAACTTTAAATTATCTATATTTGTATTTTTGGGTTTGGGACTTGTTTTGAACCTGCAATTATGGGATCCTTTAATTACCACACTGGCTTCAATAATTACTTCTGTAGTTGTAGCACTTGTAATAGGAATCCCTATAGGTATTTTAAAAGCTCATAATAAAATTGTTGATTATATAACCAGACCTATTCTGGATTTTATGCAGACAATACCCCCTTTTGTATATCTAATACCTGCCTTGATGTTTTTTGGTCTGGGCAATGTACCCGGTGTTATTGCCACTGTAGTATTTGCTATTGCTCCCCCAATTAGACTTACTTATCTAGGAATAAAACAGGTTCCAGATGAATTAAAAGAAGCAGGCCAAGCTTTTGGGGCAACTCCTCTGCAGATGTTATTAAAAATAGAATTGCCGGGGGCAATGCCTTCAATAATGATGGGGATAAATCAATGTATTATGCTTTCTTTATCAATGGTTGTAATTGCGGCTATGATTGGCGCCGGTGGATTAGGCAAGCCTGTTTTAAGATCATTATCAGTTGTTGATATCGGAATGGGTTTTGAAGCTGGTCTTGGGGTAGTTATTATTGCTATGGTTCTTGATAGGATGTTTGGAAGAGATTAATATTTAAATAAAATTATATAATTGATTGGATTAGTTACCTGACCGTGTAATTTTGGTCAGGTTTTTTTATTTTGGAGAATAAAAAATTACTTCAATGAAAAAATAGATAATGATATAGAAAAAGTCAAGAAAGGAAGATCAATTTATGAAAAATAAAATTAAAATTGGTGGACTGGTAATAGTTATTTTATTGCTTTTATTTTTAGCCATATTTTATGAAGGAAGAGGTGAGGCAGCCAGGGCTGTGCTTTACTGGGGTAGCCGACATAATGATGTTGGTATATTACAGCGAAAACTATCCCAGTGGGGATACTATGAGGGACCAATTGACTATGTGTATGGGTCAGGGACATGGAGGGCTGTAAGGGAATTTCAGGCAAAAAATAATTTAAGGGTTGATGGTATTGTTGGCAGGCAAACCTGGGCAGCACTTGGTTATGAGGCTGACGGTCGGGAAAGCAGTGTAACAGCAGTATCCGCTGGCGTTAACCGCTATGATGAGGCAAATTTAGTTGCAAGGTTAATTCACGCCGAGGCAAGAGGAGAGCCTTATGAAGGACAGGTGGCAGTAGGGGCAGTATTGTTGAATAGAGTAGAAGACCCTGCATTTCCCAATTCAATAAGTGGGGTAATTTATCAACCTCTGGCCTTTGAATCAGTTGCAAATGGTCAGTTTAATTTACCTCCTACCAGTGAAAATATTAGGGCTGCACGGGCCGCTTTGAATGGTTGGGATCCCACCTATGGTTCTACATTTTTTTGGAATCCGTCTAAACCTGTTAACAATTGGATATGGTCCAGACCTACTGTGAGGACAATTGGCAGTCATGTTTTTGCACATTAATGGAGGTGGATAAAATTTATAGAAAGTATTTAGTACCAATTTTGTTAGGTCTAATTTTAGTTGTGACTATTGGCTATTGGGGTTATGGAGAATACAGAGATAAACAACAATTAGAGGTATATATGGGTAATAAATATCAGCAGTCTTTTTATCAATTACTAGAGAACATTGAACAAATTCAGGTATTGCTGGGAAAAGCCCTGGTTTCATCTTCTCCAAACCAGAATATATTAACTTTAAATGACATATGGAGAAATGCTGATATAGCACAGGCTGAGTTAAATAAACTACCATTAAGTGAGGCAGCATTATATGATACTGCAAAATATTTAAATCAGACAGGTGACTATGCTCATGTAATGGCTAGAAAAAACGCTGAAGGAGCAGTATTTTCAACACAAAACAGGCGGGAACTTGAAGGTTTGAGAAAACAATCAATACAATTAAGTGAGGCTTTACATGATCTTGATAAAAAAGTTACATCAGATGAAATGAATTGGTCTGAAATTGTAAAGGGCACTAAAAACAAACTGGAAGACAGGGAAAATGTTTTTGATGAAAATTTTGATGATCTACAACAGGATTTAACTAAATATCCCACTTTAATATATGATGGGCCTTTTTCGGATCATATTACCGAAGCAAAGCCTAAAGGTAAGCTTGGAAGGAAAGTCACCAGAGAACAGGCGAGCAAGGAAGCTTTAAATGTTATAACACAGCAAATTGGTACCAAGCCTGATATCACCTATGTTCAAACTGTTGAGGGGAAAATTCCTTCTTATAGTTTTGAAATAACCACCAGAGAGGAAAACACTTTTTTGGTTGACGTCAGTATTGAGGGAGGGAAAGTTGTAAACTATATTGTTAACCGTGAAATTGGTAATAAAAAAATTGATGAAAAAACTGCCGCGGAAAAAGGAAGTCAGTTTTTAGCAATGATTGATTATCCCAACATGAATCCTACTTATATTGAAGAAAAGGAAAATATTGCCTATGTTTCCTATGCCTATAATAAAGACAATGTTGTATATTATCCAGATTTAATAAATTTACAGATTGCACTTGATAATGGAGAAATCGTGGCTATTGAGGCGTTAAGTTATTTAATGACACATCGAGATAGAGAACTTCCTGAACCCAAAATTAGCTCAAAAGAAGCAAGAAAGTTAATAAATAATAGGTTAGAAGTTATAGATGAGGCCAGTCTGGCCCTAATACCGCGGGCTGGAGGTAATGAAATATTAACATATGAAATTAAAGGAAAGATAGGGAATGAAATATATCTGGTATATATAGATGTTGAAGATGGACAGGAAAAACAAATTTTACAACTTATTCAGGAGGATGGAGGCACTTTTGCTATTTAAGTTTTAAATTTATTTTGCCACTGTCATTGATTTTTGATATAATTTTAAAAATGTATAAAAGTGAGGTAATAATTATGGAGGATGTGGCGGTGGCCAGGTGTGTTGAATATAATTCTAATTTAGTTAAAGAAAAAATAAATACAATTGTTGATTTAATTGGTGGATTTGAATCTTTTATCAACAGGGGAGATAAGGTTGTATTAAAAGTTAATCTTTTACGCGGGAGTTCTCCCGAGAAGGCGGTAACAACTCATCCAGTATTGGTAGAAGAAATTGCCCGTAAAGTAAAGGAGATAGGAGCAGAACCGATTATAGCTGACAGCCCTGGAGGACCTTTTACTAGTTTGAATTTAAAACAAGCCTATTATCGTTCAGGCTTTATTGAAGTAGCTAAAAACACTGGAGCTATTTTGAATTACAATACTGATTCAAAAAAAATTGAGTATCCAGAAGGAGAGATAGGTCTTTACTTTGAGCTGGCTGAATATATTTTGGATGCTGATAAAATCATAAATTTACCAAAATTAAAAACCCATGGTCTGACAAAATATACTGGGGCTGTCAAAAATTTATTTGGTACTGTGCCGGGCCTTATAAAAGCTGAATATCATTTAAAAATGGATAAAGTTGATATTTTTTCAAAAATGCTTGTTGATCTGGCTGAAATGCTTAATCCTGTTTTAAATATTATGGATGGTATTATTGGAATGGAAGGTGAAGGTCCTTCAGGAGGAAAGCCTCGACAATTTGGTTATTTACTGGCAAGCACTTCCCCTTTTGCTCTCGATGTTGCGGGCAGTAAACTGCTGGGGATTAATAATACTAAACAGGTTCCAACTATAAATGAAGCATATGAAAGAAATCTTGTGGCTGATATTAGTGATATTCAATTATTAGGCAATGAACTTGTTTCT